>JBGSXK010000442.1:0-9417 GCA_041751455.1 Anaerolineae bacterium | reverse complement strand
GTGCAGTGTTAAACTTTTCATATCCACGTAAAGAGACAGCGTAATAGATTGGGGTTCAGGAGTGAAGGTTGGTGCAGGTGTAAAAGTCGCAGTTGGCGATGGCGTTTTGGAAGGGATTCTTGTAGCCTGCGAATGGGCAGGATAAATTGTTGTAACGTGTAAAAGAACAAAAATGCTTAATACAGCCCACAAAAACTTTTGTCTAGAAGAAATGCTCAGTATCATCGGATTTGAAACCACTTAATATTTATCTGATACTAATATTGCCAGAGATTCCTTAAAAAACAAATTATGGTTAGCATTTAGCGGGCTTCTATTGGTGGCGCACTTTATCCCACACCCATACCAGCGCTGCACTGGCAAACACCCACCAGCAGAACTCCAATGGGAACAGATAACGTGGCAGGGCGGTGAGGACGAGGTGAATCAGCAGCGTGTAGAGGATGAAGCCCGCCAACGGCAGCGCTGCCTGCCAGCGTCCCCGGCTCAGCCACATGCCCAGGAGGCCGCCGATCAGCCCCACAAAATGAAACGCATACAACGCGAACTTCGGCCAGAATGCCTCGCTCTGTGCCAGCGTGATCAGCCCGCTGATGGTGCGATCCTCGTGCAGCCAGTTCGCTGTCAGTTCCCGTAAGCTGGTGCCGCTGAACAGCAAAGTGCCATGTGGTTGGAACAGCGCCTCTGCCAGTTCGTTCACACGCCGCCGGATATAGCCCACGGGATCACTGCTAATGATCGCCTGCGCACCCTCAGTGAATGCCTGATCTCGATGATCTCCCGTTTCAGCAGGCAGTGATTCATCGACTGCTTCGCCGCCCTGCCAGCCTTCCGGGGTCGCACCCACATACAGAAACGCCGCCAAGCCTTCCCCTGCGATGACTAGACGCTCCCAACGGGCGAGGTTATAGAACGTCCATGAGGCCACGACCAGCCCATAGGCCAGCAGCAGCGCCCCCGCCAGTTGCAGCCCTCGCCGCCAGCCATAGACCAGCAGCAGATGCAGTGCCAGCCCCAGCGGGAACAACAGCAGCACCGCCCTCGTCAGTGTTGCCAGCCCAAGAAGGATTCCGGCGAAGATCATTTTTTGCTGTAATCGGTATTGTAAGGGTGTAGCCTGCAGGGGCGAAGCACGCTTCGCCTCTACGTTTGTTCCTGCCGCATCTATGTATATCACCAACGCGCCTGTCAGCAGAAACAGATACAGCGTTTCGGTAGCGATCTGTGCGGTTTCCATCACGAACACAGGCGAGATTGCCAGCACAGCCGCCGCGATCAGACCGACACGTGTATCGGCGCTCAAGGTGCGCCCCAACCGGTAAGCGAAACAGCAGGTCAGTGTCCCCATGAGTGCTTGCAGCAGGCGGATTATAACGATGGCGGCCTCAGCCGGTAAAAGTGCTTGCCAGAAACCCAGGAACAAGAGATAAACGGGAGGTGTGGGAAGGTTGCGCAGGATGATGGGGAACTGTGTTCCATCAGGACGCGCCAGGTAGCCATTATCGAAACCTGTTGCCAGCGCATAGCCATTTGCCAGATACCAGCCGCTGTCTCCACCGGGATCGGTATAGACCACGAGATGATCCTGCGCCAGCCCATAAAACAGGCGCAGCAGCAGGGCAAGGCTGAGAATGAGGTACAGAATACGCCGCTCGCCACGAATGACTGTATAGCGCCCCTGTAAAAAGGCGAATTTGGGTGATGCCGTGAAATTACTCATCCTCCACCAGCCGATACAGCACTGCGTTTGTCCCACTGATCTCGGCAGCACGTACAAAACGCGGGTCGTCCTCGGTGCCAGTGTAGAGCGCGTCCAGCGCAGGGCGGTCAGGCGGCATCATCAGGTAATCTACGTTATAACGCTGTGCCACTTCCAGTACGGTTTCACGATTTTCCATCGGCAGCATGACTGTGCGCAGGCCATGAATGCGGAACATGAAGGGGTCCTGTGCCATCAGGATAATCTCGCCATCCGCATTGGTATCCGGCAAGGCACGGGCAGCGTTCGCTACCTGCGCGATGTAATCCGAGTAGAGGCGTGTAAAAGCCGCGTCTGCCCGCACCAGCTCCACGCTGTTCGTGCCCAGGAAGGCCAGCGCCAGCAGCATCGTCCCGGCGCGGATGCGTCCATCGGTGATGGCACGTTCCAGCGCGTAACCCGCCAGCGGCAGCAGCAGCGGAATCAAAGTCAGATAGGCTTTCTTGAAGCTGCCCGCCTGGGCTTTGTAGGGCACCAGCAGCGCGTAAAACACCAGCACACCCAGCAGCAGAATCAGCGTTGGTGCGAGGGTGAGCAGTCGCTCACGGTCACGCAGGGAGATGACCAGCAGCAAGCCGCCTATTACCGCGACAGGCAAAAATACATCCAGTGTGGTGTACATCAGCTTGACCGCTGCCGCCATTTCAAACAGGCGCTTACCGATAATCTGCGCTGGGGTCTGTTGTTCGAGCATGGTATACAGGGTGAAATCACGATTATAGGCATAATGGTCGCGCTGGTCGGTGAAAAAATACATGGTCTGTGTCTCACGGGTCGTCAGGTAGCCGAGCGCCTGCTGGTTGCGTACCAGCCAGGGCGCAATCACCAGCAGGGCCACCAGCGGCATGAGCAGCACGCGATAGCCACGCTGCAAACGCCCCCAGCGCATATAAAGCACCAGGGTCACGGCCAGCATGGGCAGCAGCAGCAGCGCATCATTGCGGGTGAGGTAAGCCAGTCCTGCCATGACTCCGCTGCCGAGATAGACCCAAAGATGATTATGACGCAGGCCGTGAGTCAGGAGCAGAATACTGGAACAGACAAACAATGTGTTGGGCAGGGTGGTATCTGTCCGCAGCGAGTTAAGCACGAATTCTGGCAGCAGCGCACAGGTCGCTGCCACGAACAAACTTGTCCCCGCGCCACAGCCGAACTGCCGTGCCGCCGCATAACCGACCAGGCACAACAGCGCCCCACATAACATGAATGGCAGCAGCGCCGCCAGGATACCCTGCCCGAAGACGGCCATGCCGCCCGCTGCCAGCACGCCCGCCAGCGGCATCCAGTGGTCGAAGGGGTATTCCAGCGTCCCTATTGGTGGCGGGTCATTGTAATGCCAGATGTAATCCATCGTGAAGCCGCGCCCCTCAACCAGCGCCACACCCAGATTGTAATAATGGTTCGGGTCACCAATACCAGGGTGATTGACAAAGGTCGCCAGAAGCACCCGCAGTGCAAAGGCCGCGAGGATGAGGAGGAGGAGCTTATAGTGTGTGTTCAACCTGCACCTGTCGTGTCGTTCCAGAACAGCGGAGGCATTATAGCGGGTTTAGCGAAGGGCAGGCAGATTCAGTAGTGGATTTTCACATCTGCTTCGAGAACTTCTGTAGGGTGGATCGAGGAAGCATGATTTCTTTTCATGCTCGTATTCTTGTTCAGAGATGGATTAATTGGCTGGACTTCCACCTGTTTTAAGCGTGTCGAAAATAGGGTGAAAGTCCAGACCTGAGTTACGGCGACTGAAGCACAGACAAAATGTTCCCCGCTGGATCCGTGAACCAGGCTATATCCGGGCCTTGATTACTGGAAATGCCGCGAACGATACCGTCTTCATCGGCGGGCATAGCTTCATAACGCTCGAACTGCACGCCCTTTTCTCTCAGCGCAGCGACCGCTGCATCAATGTTATCGACCTCGAAGTTTAATATCGTGAATGTTGCGGGCTGATGATTGTCTTTTGGATAGGCAAATACCGTGCTGCCACCGGGCAGATGCAATATCAACCCGACACCCTGGTCGTCCACTTTTAGCCCCAGGGTCTCGGCATAAAATGCTTTGGCTTTTGCCAGGTCATCCACCGAAAATCCGCTAAATGCTGAATTTGGTTTAAACACAGTCATTCTCCTCAAAGTCATATCAAGCCACCACAACCACGGCTATGAAGCGTTTTCCTGCCTGCTTACTTCATCCATTGCGCTGGATACGAAGAACTCCACCAGCACAGGGGCAAGTGCTTCCGCGGCGACTTCATGCGTCTGGCCTTCCAGGGTACGATGCTGTGCATCAGGCATAGCATTTGCAAGCGCCACTGCGGTTGTGCGCATGAACGGATAACTCGCACCACCATCCATAACGAGGGCTGGCACAGTGACCCTGGCTGCTCGATCGGTGGGTACCGAGGCATCGTCACCCAGCACAGCAGCATCATAAGCAAGGGTAGGCGCTACCGCCTCGAACAGAGGCCACACAGGATTCTGGCGCATTTCTGGAACATGCTCGGCAGGCATACCCACCAGCATCATAAAGAGTGCCAACGCATCACCCGGACGGCCTGCTGCCAGCAGTTCGTTAAGCTGTTTCCTGTACTCGATCCATGCCTGCCGGGCGGTGGCCTCAGCGTTGTAAGGCGCTTCGTACATGGCAAGTCCCTTGATCTTGCCGCCAAGACTGATGGCCGCCTCCATAGCCAGTGCTGCGCCAGAGGAAATACCATAGAGAAAAGCCGATTCCCCCACCTCATCGATCAGGGCTTCGATATCTTCGATCTCACGCTCAACGGCAAAGGGCTGCGTGTCGCCGCTGTCACCTCGCCCCCGGCGATCATAATAGAGTACGGTGAAGTGCTGCGCCAACAGTGTGGCCAGATCCACCATCCCCTGGTCAAATGCTCGATACTGAAGTGCCCCTGAAACCAGGATAATCGCTGGCCCTGTACCCATCTGATCGAATGCGATGTTTGTACCGTCTTTTGAAGTCACTGTTTTCATAATGCATTCTCCTTAGGAGGAAATTTGCGCCACGCAAGAATTGCACATATGTTCTATATAATATACATCTTGCTTCAAAAAGTCAAGTAATTAATTCAGTAAAGATTTTAGCAGTAGTGTTTGAATAAAGATTCAGTTTTTGGAGTGGAAAATATTCCAATGTGGCAGGAGCGCCGACCGGGATAGATCACAGATGCAGCAATAGAGATGCCAGTCAGGGTAAATCATCTGCCTGCACCAGCCCGCGCTTGACGGCATAAACCATCAACTGCACACGGTCGCGCAATCGCAGTTTATCCAGCACACTGGCGGTATGTGTGCGGACTGTCGCCTCGCTGATGCTCAGTTTTTCGGCAATCTCCGGGCTGCTATGACCACGCGCCAGCAGATCAAACACCTCACGTTCGCGGCTGGTCAGTGACTCGATTCCGCCCTGTTCATGCATCTGGCGCACCATCGCCTCTGTCACTTCAGGATCAAGTACATTCTGCCCTGCTGCCACACGCCGAATGGCATCAACCAGATCAGCCGTGCGGCTTGCTTTCAAAACGTAGCCGTGCGCGCCCGCTTGCAGCGCCTTCCTGATCCACTCATCTTGCAGCGTTGAGGTCAGCACCAGGATTTTAGTATCACTCTTATGTGCTTTGAGCTGGCGTATGGCATCGACACCACTCATGCCAGGCATGACCAGATCCATCAGGATGACATCCGGCGCGAGCTTCCGTGCCAGTTCAACCGCTGTTTCACCGTCGGCGGCTTCGCCCACAACCTCAATATTGTGCTGTGCTATCAGCACAGAGTGCAGACCTTCGCGCACCATCGCGTGATCGTCTGCTATTAATACTCGAATCATATTTCCAGCCCCAACATCCATTGCACCGTCGTGCCACGCATGGGTTCGCTTTCAACCAGTAACTCGGCACCCACCGCCGCGCTGCGCTCACGCATTCCGTCAATGCCGAAGTGTCCATGATGCGCTGTCGTGTCGAAGCCACGTCCATCGTCGCTGATGGAAAGCGCAACTCTCTGTTTCGTCACCAGCAGGGCCACACTGACTGATCTGGCTTGCGCGTGTTTTGCTGCATTATTAAGTGCCTCCTGAACCACACGGTAGAGTATATCCTGTATCCTATCCGGGATTTTTACATCGTGAACAGCACATGAACACGCCACAGGGACATTCTGTTCGGCTTCCCACTGCTGGCACAGCCGCTCAACCGCGCCTTCCAGCCCCATCTGAATCACACTGGGCGGACGTAAATCCACCAGTGTAACCTGAAGCTCGGCACGCACCGAGTCACTTAGTGCAACTAGTTTGGTGGCTTTCGCTCTGGCGGCTGTGGGATCATCACGAACGAGAGCAGGCAGTGTTGTCGTCAGCAGCGACAGAGTAAACAGGCCCTGAGCTGTGCTGTCGTGCAGATCACGCGAGAGGCGCAGTCGTTCTGCCTGCACTGCCGATTGTTCAGCCAACTGGATCAGTGCTTCGTTATCGGCGTTCAGGTCGCGCAGTGCGGCGATATTCTGCTGAAGCACGTCAGCCATGTCATCGAACTGCCGCGCCAGATTGCCAATATCGTCGTCATGGTGGTCATGGATGCGCGCCAGATAATCACCCGCTGCCAGCGCCCGGCTCATGATGGCAACCTTTTCCAGCCGCCGCGCCTGCGGGGCAGCGACCAGCCGTGAGACGAACAGCGCCAATGGCAGTGCACAACTCATAATGAGCAGAATTGCCCAGCCCATCATGCCCGGCGCATTCATCAGAAGTAAATTCCCGTTAAGGCGCTGCCCATAGGTCACCGGGCCGCGCACACTGATTAACCGCTCGTCGAAGATCGTTGTCTGCACGATTTGTGATACACGGCTGTCACCAGATTGCAGGAAATATTCACCTACTGTCGCATCCAGCAGCGCTGGCGCACAAGCTGCAAGCGGCTGACCCATCCGGCAGGTGGTGTCTCCCTGACTGTAAAGAATATCGTTTTCCGGCGATACGATCAGCGTATAGCCTAGAACGTCAAGCTGCCGCATGTGATTAGCTTCCCCATCTGGCACACCCAGATGCCAACTGCTGACGACAAAGCGCAGAATGCTTTGGTTGGCCCGCTGTAGAAAATCGTCGCCTCCTGCATAGCCCACTATGGCAAAGAGAAAGGCTGTCACCATACTGGTGAGGAAGGCGACCAGCAGATGGCTGCTGATCACATGCCTGGAGATGACAATATCACGCTTCATGGCCGGGGAGTCTCACTGGTGCGCAGGCCGACCAGCACTGTCCGCATATTGAGCAGCATGGCTTCTGACAGAGTGACCAGTCGTCCTGCTTCGTGTCTCGCGCTGGGCAGATCAGCCTCAATCAAGTAGGGTAAGGCTGCGGCTTTTAATGAAAAATCGTAAAGCTGTTGGGTGATGGTGTCGTGCAGTTCACGCGCGAGCCGTGCTCGTTCGGATTGTATGGCCGCCGCTTCCAACGCCTCTGTGAGTTCGGCGCTGCGCTGCGCCAGAGTGCGAAGTTCGTTGAGATTTCGAGTGATGGCATCGGCCATGCTGTCGAACTGCTGGCCAAGCCTCCCCAATTCATCGGTGTTCGGGTCGTTGACGCGTGCGGCGCTATCGCCCAGGGCGAACCGCTGGCTCACCTGGGCCAATTGTTTGATGCGGCGTGTCTGCCAGCGTACCAGCACAAAGGCAGTCGCCACCGCGACTGGCAGCGCAACTACTGCCGCCAGCAGAGTGAGTGCCAGCGTAATCGTATCTATACCTCTGATCTGAGTGCCGCCAATCTGGATATAGGGGCTGTTCAGCAGTTCCTGGTAATCACTGATGAGCCGCTCGCCTGTTGGAGAATCAATGAGGGCTGTACGCCAGCGTATACCATCGCGAATCGACTGCTGGATACCCGGCTCTGCATCGAGCCACTGCGGGGCGCATGTCGCCAGCAGCATTCCAGCGCGGCAGGGTGTCGCACCACGCCCATACAGCACTGTGCCGGATGGTGATACCACCATCCCAAGATCAACTCTGCCTGGATCGTGCAGAGTGTCTTCATCGGATAATCCAATGCGCCATTCATAAGCGGCATAGCCTGCAACTTCATCACTTCGCAGATCGAACACACGAGTGCCTAACAGCAGCGCATCCAGCATCACCGCAGCCGTGACCGCCAGTGTGGCCACAAGCGTATGGCTCAGGATTAATCGTGTTGAGCTTGACCGCAGGAAGCGCATCTCATAGCCTCATCAGATTGTACATCCTCTCAGTATAAACCCAATGGTAGCAGAGCAGTGCCCACACCATGACGATTTCCTCTCAACAAAATGTGGAGGAAAGATCATTCCTCAGTGCATGACGTGGCTGTTGTTTGGGCGGATACTGAGGCTCAAGACGAGTGACTGAAACTATAAGGAGCAGCATGTGAACCTCAGCACAACGATCAAACAGCAGCCGGTTACGATTTTCATCGCCCTCACATTAGGGCTTTCCTTTCTCACCTTTCTCCTGCCTGTCCCACCCGATAGCGCCTTCATGATGATTGCGCTGATACTGGTCACGATTCCGACCATTGTCGCGTTTTCGTTGGTCGCGCTGATGGATGGCCGCCAGGGGCTACGGACTTTTCTACGGGAAATCTTTAACTGGCGGGCAGCGCCGAAATGGTTTGTCATGGCGCTGGTGCTGGGATTTGTGATCCACTTCGGCAGCAGTGTTCTGGCGCTTTTAACAGGGGTAAGTTCTGCTATCGAATTCGGTGAACTGAATGCAATGGTTGCGATGGTCTTCCCGCTGGCGCTGTTGGAGGAAATCGGCTGGCGCGGATTTGCCCTGCGCCGCCTGCTTAATCAGCATTCGCCTTTCACCGCCACCCTGATGACTGGGTTTCCCTGGGCGCTGCTGCACTTCGTGCTGTTTCTCTATCTTGTACCAGATGCGTCGCCGGTTGCGGAGCTACTGGTGGTCCTCACCTTCGCGCTGCCACTCACATGGATTTATTTGAGGAGCGGGCGCAATCTATTGACTGCTACCATAATGCATGGCTCGATTAATGCGTTTGCGATCGCCGGGGCTGGCGTTCCACCCGCCGAAGTGCTGTGGTATGTGCTTTTCAGCGCCTGTATTGTCGTGGGGCTGCTTATTCTGCTGGATTGGCGGCTATGGTTCGCCAGTCCGGCAGAGACAGTAATGGCTAAGGTTGTTCCGGTGCAGTCGTTATGATTGACGGGAACCTGTCGGATTAGCTGCCTGAATATGAGGACAGCCGATCATGCACAGCCCAATGGCGCATCTGGCGGCAGCAGGTCGCTAAGCAGATAGAGGCTGGTCTGACGCGCGAAAAGACCGGTTGGGAAACAGTAGGCGAGTTGCAGATCATAAGTACGGAGCGCGGCGAGTGTATCCGGCACATCATCCAGCCCATGCGTGAGGATGACCGCCTGCGGCGGTGACACGGCAGGTGGAAGCATCTTCCCAAGCCCGTAAAAGCTGGAGGTAGCTGTGAAGCGGCGCGAATGCAGGCCGAAGTAATAGGTTTCCCACGCGGCGACGGACTCAACTTCCGGCGGCAGCAGGGTATCAATCGTTTCGCCAAGCGCGATCATCTCGTTGACATTTTGCCCACTCGCCAGCGGGAACGTGAAGACCGCCAGCAGTGTGAAAATCAGCAGCGCCGCC
>JBGSXK010000441.1:0-6798 GCA_041751455.1 Anaerolineae bacterium | reverse complement strand
ATCGAAGCAGGCGGCTATCAAAATAGGCGGTGGTGGACGAACGCTGGTTGGGAATTACATCAAATTGGACTGCGATGGCTTAATCATAGACCAGAGCCTACAGGAAAAGCATGGACAGAGCCTCTTTTTTGGCAAGATAGTAGGTGGAATGGTGTAGATTATCCAGTCGTTGGCGTTTCCTGGTATGAAGCTTTGGCTTTTTGTCGGTGGTTGAGTGAGATAAGCGGCGAGAAAATCACCCTACCTACTGAACATCAATGGCAATGGGCTGCCCAGGGTCCCGATGGGCGAGTATTCCCGTGGGGAAATGAATGGGATACTAGTCATTGCAATAACAATGTTGATAATCAAGGAATGGGTCGAACTAGCTCGGTTCACCAATATGAAGGAAAAGGCGATAGCTACTTTGGCGTGGTTGATATGGCAGGCAATGTCTCAGAGTGGATTTTAAACAAAGCCTCTGGACGAAGAGGAAGTAAAGCGGTAGAGGGTGCAGATGATCGTATGGCTCGTGGCGGTTCTTGGCTCGATGGCACACAAAAAGTCTGGGATGGTCAAGACACCCTTCTTCCTGCTTACGGCGTTTTTCGCACAGACTATCGTGAAGTAGCCGTTGCATCTGCCAGTGTGAATTGGTTTGGGTTTCGTATTGTGCGTAAGCCTTGAGCATGTAGGTCTTCAGAGCCGCCTGTTGAAGGGGTTGATGCATTACCACTTACACTGTCGAACTTAGTAGATGTTCCACAACTTGAGACGTCCGCCCTTCCTAATGATATAAAAGCTTTTTATCTCATACCTGATTCCGTAGGGACACGCCTCTGCGTGTCCGCTGTCTTTCTATGATGACATCCCCCCGCCGGAACCCTAGCGGTTTGGAGAACGTGAAGCGCTGCTTGGGCTGCTGTTCTGCCGCTCATGCTTCGGGATGCGTGAACTCGCGCAAATCGCGCCCCGGTGTCCAGTGACCTGACCCCTGAAATAGGGACATATGTCCACCTTTTCGCCCACGGAATCCTCTATAATAATCTTTGTGATCTCTGCGTCTTGGCGGTTCAAAATCTTTTGACTGATAATGGTGGTCTGGTGACTTTGGTGGCGGGAACGCCCTTGCTTTCCGCCACCAACACTTTTGTCGCCACCACCACATAAAACGAGAGAGGGGAGATTTTTACCTGTTGCCTGCCGGCTGACCGCTGTCACTCAGTTGTGCCCACAGCACCAGCGCCAGCGGCGCGACAGACAGGTAATGTTCCCATGTGCCCGGTGCGGGCGGCGTGGGGGTTTCCCCTGGTGTCTGCGGTGTCGATGGATCACCCCCCATATCTTCCCACAGGCCGCGCAGCATAAACCCGCGCCCGATCAGGCCGTTCAGCACGGTACTGAGCGTGTGGCGGAACTCACGCGGGCCTTCGACGGGCTGTTTGGTGCCTTCGGCAGTTTCCACGTCCCAGATGTGGCTTGACAGCACGACTTCGCCGTCGGCATAGGGCAGCTTGAGCAGGTAGCCACCGTCATGAAAGTCGCGCTCATCCAGCCCGTGCGTAAAGGGGTTGTGCCACGCCAGATGATACAGCCCTCCCGGACGCAGCACCCGCGCCACTTCGTCAAAGACCGGGCGCGCGTCGGGAATAAAGCTGATCGAGAAGGCGTGCCACACCACATCGAAGCTGTGATCGGCAAAGCGCGAGAGGTCGCGCATATCGCCCTGTTCCAGCCGGGCGCTGAGGCCATAATGCACCAGCGCCTCGCGGTCACGCGCAAGCTGCGTCTCCGCAAAGTCCAGCACGCTGACATTCGCGCCCAGCAGCCCGAACGCCACCGACTGCTGCCCGCCGCCGCTGGCAAGGCACAGCACATCCTTGCCCGCTACATCGCCCATGATCCCGTAGGAATCAACGACCTGCCGGGCACTTTCGGCGTTCAGATCAAGAAAGGGGCGTGAGTAAGCTACCCTCGCCTGCGCCAGTGCTTCCCAGCGCTGCTGATTATGTTGATAAATATCGTCCATGGAATAGGCTCTTTCATCACAGTTTTGCAGTGTAAGTGTGGCAGGGCAAGGCACACAGACGGCCTCACCTTCACAAACAATCTGGTATTACCCGACCAGCGCCTCCACGCGGTTGCGCGCCTGCGGCAGGAACGGATAAGGATAAATCTCGCCCCATGTGAGTACCCATTCGTACTCGCGCAGCGCTTCGTCCGGGCGGTTAAGGCCTTCCAGAATCTGGCCGCGCAGGAAGTGACGACTGCCTGTTTCGACGGCATTTAACGCACCATCGACGCTTTGCAGCGCGCCCGTATAATCGCCTAGATTGTACAGCGCACGGGCGCGGTATTCGCTGGCCAGCGGCAGCAGGCTGGCAGGCAGACCTGTCCCAATCGCGTCGAGCCGCTCACGCGCCTGAGTATAATCTTCGGGGCTGTCTGCCTGATCAATCAGGATACGCGCTCGCAGGAATTGAAGCTGCTGGTCAGAAAGCACTCCCGCGCCGGTCAGCGCGTCGGCATCTTCCAGCGCGACACTGTAGTTCCCGGCATTATAGGCGGCCTGCATCCGCAGCGCCCGAATCTCCGGGTCACTGCTGAGGGTAAAAGCCCGGCTGAGGTCATCACGAGCCTGACTGGAACGTCCCTGCTGCCTGTACAGGGCGGCGCGCGCCACCAGCGCACCAACGGTGGCGGGGGTGACTGCTTCGGCGGCCAGTGCCTGGTTATAGGCGGTCAGAGCGAGGTCGGTATTGCCCTCGGCCAGCCGCGCATCACCAAGCAGTTTATAACCCTCGGCGCTGCCGGGGTAGAAGAACAGGTAGTTCTGTGCATAAATCACGGCGAGGCCGGGGTCATCCTGCGCCAGTGCGGTCTTGATTTGCAGTAAATAGGCGTCCTCAATTGTCGGGTCGATGTAGAGGGCGAGGAAGGCTTCCTGTGCGGCACGATCAATTTCGCCCTGCTGGAAGTAGACCTCGCCGCGCTCGACGATCAGGCTGACATTGCCTTCCAGGTCGCTGCGGCCTAATGCTTCATTCAGTATAGTGAGGGCGTTGCTGTAGTTGCCCACCAGTTGGTAGCGCCGCGCCAGCAGCAGGTAGGCATCTGCCAGTCGCGCATCGCCTTCGATGGCCGCGCGCGCGCGGCTCTCAAGCTGTTCCAGGTAGCCGCGCCCTTCCTGCGAAGAGTTCATGCTGAAGGCGCGCGCAGCCAGATGGTAGAAGACCTGCGCGTAACCGAGATCAACCAGCGGCTTGAAGTTCTGGCCTGGCGTTTCGCTCAGACGGCTCTCGGCCTCCTGGATGCGGCTCAGCGCGCCCTGTGGGTCGCCGGAAGCCAGCAGCGCCAGCGCCTCATAATAATAAGGAGATGGGTTAAAGCTGAATTCGGCGGCCTCGCGCTCGCTGACCAGTGTCGGCAGGGCAATGGCGGGTTGTCCGGCATTGAGCAGCGCCACAGAGTCGCTGATAAAACGGTTACTGACTTCAGGATAAATGCGGGTGGGGGCAGGCGGCGCATCAATCAACCCCTGTGCGATGGAAGGTGGCACGGTAGGGCTGGGTGTGAGCGTGAGCTGTGAGGTAGGGGAGGGCGTGGGTGTGAAACCCGGCGTGTTGGTGGGGGTGAGTGATGGCGTAAATGACGGGGTGGCGGATGCCCCAAAAACGGCGGCCTGTGCGTCTGGGCTGGTGGCCAGTACAATCGCGCCAATAATGCCCGCAACCAGCAGAATCCCCCCAATCGCGCCCAGGACATACAGGCGCAGATACAACGCATCGCGCTCTCCGGCCCGCTGGCTGGACTTACGCACCCATTGGATATTGTCGATGCGGTCGGGCGCGCGCTGGATTTCGCGCACGATTTCATCCACCTGCTGCTGCGCCTGCGTGATGCGCTGCGCATCGGGCAGGGGCACACCGGGTGTCTGCGGTGTGCTGGCGGCCTGGGTGGTCGCGGATGGTTGTGCCTGGGCTTGGGCGACCTGGCCCCGAAGCTGCTCCGGTGTGATGCCCATGGATTGCAAAGCTTTAAGCGCGGTTTCGTTTTGCGGGTTCAGTTCCAGCAGCTTTTGGAAGCAGAAAAGGCGCTCGCGGCGGTCACGCGCGATGCTCGCCAGCCAGACCCAGGCTGCCTCGCTGCCGGGGTCCAGCCGGAGCGACTGCTGTAATAGCTGGCGCGCCTGGTCATTCTGGCCTGCTTTGGCGGCAGCGATGCCGCGTTGTCTTAATTCCCGCGCTTGTTCGCTCGACACGACAACCCCTCCTGCTGACTCGCACAGTTTGATTGTATATCAAAGGGGGCGGTGGGAAAAATAAACTTGTCCACACAAGCGGGAGGGATCGCGCCCGGCGCAGTTTTTCACACAGGCGGCCAGGGATAGTTTGGCCCGTTGCCGGGCTTGGGAAAACGATTCTGCTGTAACAGGCGACGAATACGTGACCGGAACGCGTTCATTTCGCCGGCGTTAATCAGGCTGCACAGACGTTGGGTGTATTCCGCAGAGGCATCGTCCAGGGTGGCGCAGAGTGCCTCCAGGTTTGCCAGTGGGTCATCAGGGATGGGTTCGCCCGCGAAATCCCAGATGACGGTGCGCAATTTATGATCGATATTAAAGGCGATACCATGATCGATTGCCCACAGGTGGTTGTTTTCATCCACGAGGCAGTGACCGCCCTTACGATCCGCGTTGTTGATGATGATGTCGAATAAGGCAAGACGCTGCAATTGGGGTCGCAGGCTTTCATCAAAGGAAAAGTAATTCATATCCGGGTCATGGTCGATAAAAAACTGCATCGACCCCAGGCCATGCGGGCCATCGCGCAGCACAGTGGGCGGGACAAGCTGCCAGCCCAACTCGCGCGAGGTGAGGAAAGCGGCGACCTCGCGGTAGCAAAGTGTGCCATCAGGAAAATCCCACAGGGGGCGCTCTCCCTTCTGAGGTTTATACACAGCCATGATCTTTACCTCTTCATGCTCAACGGAGAGCAGGAAGGTGTAATTAGAACTCCAGCGCATGACACCGTATTCTTCGGTCACGGTGCCTTTTTCCAGCACTTGCAGCACATCTTCAGGCGTAATGGGAAATTTTTTGTCGTCGGGGGTATCGTTGTTGTTCATCACGTCCAGTAGTAGACTACTCGGCCATTCTGTCGGGGGTCGGCACGCCCGGCCTGTACAATCGACAGGGCGTACAGGCTGAGGGCGCGCATCTGTTTGCGCTCACACCACATGCGCACGATACCTGGGTCACGTTCTGGCAGGTTGTCGGACTCGGTGATGACCAGTTCCTGCGCGACCAGTACGATCAGGTTACGCTCTTCATCATAACCCAGCCCCATTTGCGAGATACGAAAGATGGGTTCGATAGGCTCGCGCAGTTCCATATCATAGGCCTTCAGGTCGACCTCTGTCAGCTCTCCGTCAGGGCCGGGATAACGTTTGTCCAGGTCATCGATAAGCTCTTTGAGGGCTTCGCTGAGTGCCCATGCCTGTTCTTTTTCAATGATGAAGGACACCAACTGCTGTTTTTGCCCGGCCTGTAAGTGAAAAGTGCGTTGACCTTTGGGGCCAATCGTTCCCACAGTGATAAAGTCTACCGGGTTAAGCTCAATTTCTGTGCTTGCCATAACCATTTCCCTCTCAGGGAATAGAAAATGTGTCCCTGTTACACCCGTCCGTGCTTAGCTTTTCTCGGCCTGCTGGCGTTTTTCGCGCTCCAGTTCCATCAGGTGCGCCGTGTCGTTGATGCTGGCGACATAGGGGCGGCTGTGGCCGACCCAGAGTGTGCTGATGGAAGCCGGAGAGATGACGATGCGCTGGAAGTTATCCAGGTGCATCCCCAGGTAATGCGCCAGGGTCATTTTAATCAGATCGGCATGAAAGACGACCGCCACAACCTCGCGTGGGTGTTCCTGAATGATTTCTTCCAGGGCATCAACCACACGATTTTGTGCTCCGCGCATGGTTTCACCATTGGGGAAACTGGCACGCGAGGGGTATTCCTGCACCACGCTCCACATTTTGCGCCGGGCCAGTTCCGCAATCGTTTTGCCTTCCCAGTCACCATAACGCACCTCACCGATTCCGGTTTTGTGTTTGATGTGCAGGTGGGCATGATACTGGCGGATGGCCTCGGCGGTTTGTATGGTGCGTTCCAGCGGGCTGGCATACAACTGCTGGATGGGCGCTTCGGCCAGGCGTTTACCCAATGCTTCGGCCTGAGCCTTGCCTTCGTCGTTGAGATTAATCTCTGGCAACCAGCCTGCCAGCTTGCCTGTTTTCACGAAGTCGTTTACGGCGTGCCGTATCAGCAGAATTTGCGTCATGTGCCCACAATCTTTAGCGGTGATGGGTGTTTAGCTTCAGATGGATGATAGCATATCACAATAAGAAACACACGAGAAATTTAACCGACATTCAGGTTCCGCAGTAATTCGGGCTGCGCATCTGGTAAATTGCACCGCAAAGCGACAAAGTGCGCAAAGACCTTATGGTAAATCGCCAGGACACGGAGATTAATTTGAGGGGCTAGCGAGGGCGTTGTTGTGCCAAACACTCGCAAGGTTGCTATCCCGTGTAACGTGGATGCTGGATTTTGGCGAATGCGGGATACATGCTCTTTGCTTTTTCGCGCTTTGAGAAAGCTACATGTGATGATACTAAAAGCAGGCGGCTAATTCGCATTTCCTGTAAAAATTCTCATTATTTAAAGTTCCTTTGCCAAATCGAGCAAATCTAAAGGTTGATAGTATATAGGAGAGAGTTTTGATTGCGCCCTTAGCCAACTTGGTTGAGTATGATACCAATTAT
>JBGSXK010000440.1:0-2139 GCA_041751455.1 Anaerolineae bacterium | reverse complement strand
TTCCTGCCCCTGCTGCGTCCCCGCTGGAAGGGCGGTCTCCCTGTGTTGACTACTGCCGAACTGATGGCAGCGGCAAAGAATGACGGACTGCCGCAAGGATTGCTGGATAAACTGCGCGAGTCTGAGGTGTTTGGGCGCTATCTATAGATACTGCCGGATGAAGTCCAGCACCGTCCGCTCATAATCTTTGGCCTGTACCGAGTGCAGCCCGCCATGAACACCGTTTGCGAAACTGTGAAACACTTTAGGCTCCCCTGCAGCTTCATAAAGTATTTGTGCCTGCCGAACAGGAATAAGCGGGTCAGCCGCCCCATGCAGAATAAGCAGGGGGCGTGGCGCAATCTGCTGCACACTTTCCACAATCACCAGTTGAGAGAGGTCGGCTCCTGCCTCATTACCCAGCATCCATATGATGATTTGCGCAAAGGGGAAACTCGCTAGCCCGGTATGCCGGGTGATTCCCGCGCCCACCACTTCGTGAATATCTGCATAGGTGGATTCCACGATGGCGAAACGCGCCTGTGGCAAGTGTGGCATCGCCCGCAGGATGGCGGCACCACCCATCGAAACCCCATACAGCCCAATACGCTCAGGGTCAGGCTGTGCGCTCAAAAAGGCAAATGCCGCCATAACATCCTCTGCCTCATGCACCCCCATTGAGGTTGCCGTGCCATCACTGGTGCCATGATTACGTAGGTCAAACAGCAAAGCGCCTTAGCCCTCGTTTGCCAGCCATGCAGCCTCAGCCAGTAATTGCCCACGATTGCTGCCATGACCATGCACAAAAATAATCGTGCCGCTGCCGGGTTGAGGTGGGATGTACCAGCCCTGAAGATTCAGTCCGTCTCCTGTAGCGAATTGAACCTGCTGCCATGTCTGGATGCTGAAGTCATCGGGGGTATATCGCGCGGGCTGGCGGGGAGGGTAGGCGAAAATCAGCGCTTGCTGGTGGCATAACCACAGCGTAAAACCACAGGCTGCGAGCGCAAGCAGGGCAGCGGCAAACAGGGATAACTTAAACAGCCGTTTAATCAAGCTGCGCTCCCCATCTCAAATACCGATGGCATACTACCAGAATGTGTTCTGGCTGGTAAGTGCTAATATCATACAGCATACAGAACAGATTTCATGGATAATACTAAATCGTCAGAATTCGTAAATTTTCTGATACAGAGTATATTTGACAGGGGTATCAAGATATGATAATCTTTGGTTAAATTTGTTTGCTCCAAATTGAACAATCGCCCGGAGAACCCACATGGCACTCCAACAATTCGCCCCCATCGCGGCGCTGCTCGTGATTTCGATTTTAGTGACTGTGCTGATTTTGTTTATCTCAAACATTTTTGGCCCACACCGTCCCAGCTTCCGCAAGGCTGCTCCCTATGAAAGTGGGATGAAGCCAATTGGCCCGGCGGTACAGCGGATGCCGATCAAGTTTTATCTGGTGGCGGTACTCTTTATTCTGTTTGATATTGAAGTGATCTTCTTCCTGCCCTGGGCGGTAGTCCTCCGTGAACTGGCGGTTTATGGCCTTGTCACAATGGGTGTCTTTGTGTTTATTCTGACGGTGGGTCTCATTTACGAGTGGAAGTTAGGAGCGCTGGAGTGGGAGTAACATCGAAATTAGGAAATTTGGGCGTTGTCACTACAACGCTGGATCAGGCGGTGAACTGGGCGCGCACAGGCGCGATGTGGCCGCTGTTGTTCGGGCTGGCCTGCTGTGCTATTGAGTACATGGCGACGCAGTGTTCTAACTATGACCTGTCGCGCTTTGGTATGGAGCTGAACCGTGCCACCCCACGCCAGGCCGACCTGTTAATCGTTTCTGGTCGGGTCACGCGCAAGATGGCCCCGGTCGTGCGCCAGCTTTATGACCAGATGTCCGAGCCAAAATGGGTCATCGCAATGGGAGACTGCGCTTCCTGCGGTGGTGTCTATAACAATTACGCAGTGGTGCAGGGCGTGGACGAAATTATCCCGGTAGATGTCTATGTTGCTGGCTGTCCTCCCCGCCCGGAGCAGCTTCTGCACGGCATTCTGACGCTGCATCAAAAAGTCATGGGCGAGACCATCAACGAGTGGGCCTAACCAGAAGATAGGAAATCATCATGCAAATTCCGCAACCCCTTGACCCGG
>JBGSXK010000439.1:0-6269 GCA_041751455.1 Anaerolineae bacterium | reverse complement strand
GTGCTGCGTCATTCTGCATTCCCCCTACTAGACCATGATCAGGCATTTAGCCGGAAAATGTACCTTAAAGAGATCGGGAAACAAAGCAGGGACATCATTTAGATGATATCCCCACACAAATCACTAAGATATGCGCCAATCAGATTTAGTCTGTACTTGCCTCAATCTGAGGTGTCATGCTGCTATTGTCCTCGCCTGCTATGGTTTCTTCCTCGCGGCGGAACTGGCTCATATATAGTTCGTAGTATGCGCCCTGCTGTTCCAGCAGTTGGTGGTGTGTACCACGCTCGATAATTTCCCCGGCGCGCAGCATCAAGACCTGATCAGCATTACGAATAGTGCTTAAGCGGTGCGCGATAACAAAGCTGGTACGCCCTTGCAGAAGATGTTCCAGTGCCTTTTGAATCAGCCGTTCGGTACGGGTATCCACGCTGGATGTCGCTTCGTCCAGGATGAGGATACGTGGGTTCGCCAGCGCCGCGCGTGCGATGGAGAGAAGCTGACGCTGCCCCTGGCTAAGGCCGCTGCCACGTTCTCCCAGCACAGTCTCATAGCTGTCCGGCAGACGCTCAATGAAAGAGTCGGCAGAAACCAGCTTAGCAGCCGCCAGGACTTCTTCATCAGTGGCTTCTGGCCTGCCATAACGAATATTGTTCATCACTGTATCTGAAAACAGGAACGAGTCCTGCAGCACGATACCGATCTGGCTGCGCAGACTTTCCTGGACCACATCACGCACATCCAGCCCATCAATTTTGACTGAGCCGTCTGTCACATCATAAAAGCGAGGCAGCAGATTAATGATCGTCGTCTTGCCCGCCCCTGTCGGGCCAACAATCGCAATTGTCTGTCCTGGTTGAGCGACGAAGCTCACCCCACGTAGTACGGGTTCGCCTTCTTTGTACTCGGCGGTGACTTTATCAAACTCCACCAGACCCTTAATCTGGGGCATAGCCTGCGCATTGGGTTTATCAACAATATCGACTTTTTCATCCAGCAGGTTGAAGATACGTTCTCCACCGGCAATTGCGCTCTGGATATTTGTCCACAGCACAGCGATCTGCTGAATCGGCTGGTTGAAACGCTGCACGTATTGCAAGAAAGCAAACACCGTCCCCAATGAAATGATCGTTGTTCCCAAGAGGGGCTGGCTGGTCAGCACAGAGATCCCGCCCACGACCACGACAATGGCAATCGCCACATAACCGAGCGCTTCCAGAACCGGGTTTAACACGCTGGTAAAAGCAGCGGCACGGATGTTCGCATCACGGTTGGCGGCATTGGTCTCGCGGAAATGTTCGATGCTTTCTTCTTCACGGTTGAAAGCCTGCACCTCACGCGCTCCGGCAATACTCTCTTGCAAGTCCGCGTTAACACTGCCCATCTCCTGACGGCTTCTGCGGAAAGCTTTGCGAGCCTGACCGGAGAAATAAACCGTGGCCACCAGCATCACCGGTGTCACTGCCAGGCTGAGAAGTGCATAAGGTACGTTGGCCTCTAACATACGAATACCAATCCACACAATAAGCAGCGCACCACCCACCACTTGCAGCAGCGCGAAGCTGAACGCCTGCTGGATAGTATCACTGTCACTGGTGACACGGCTCATGATATTGCCGGTTTCACTCTCGCTGTAAAATCGCAGCGACAACCGCTGCATGTGCCGGAACAGATCAATACGTATATCGCGCAGTGTGTGGTTGCCTGTCCATGACATCGCATAAAACGCCAGGCCATTGACGACTGCGCCTAAAACAAACAGACCCACCAGGATAAGCGTCAGCCCACCCAGTCCAGCCAGTTTTTCCTCTACAGGGGCTTCGGGGTTCACAGTGGTATACCAGCAGTTAGAGGCATCGGTGGGAAACAGGTAGCAGTCTACCGCCTGCCCGATAATATCCGGGGATACCACCTGTGTCCATGTGCCCGCTACAATCAGCACAGTGACCGCCAGCAGCCCGACCCAGTAACGCCTGAAATAGTACCCAAAACGGTTAAGTGTCTGACTCACGTTTTTAGGTTTGATTTGCTCGGTTTCAAAGAGGCGGCGATTGCCATCCATACCAAACATACTAGTTCGCCTCCTGCATATCTGTGTTCATCAATTGACCTTCGTCGAGTTCCACGTCGCCTACAAGCTGTGAATGGTAAATTTCAGCATAGATCGGACTGGTTTCCAACAGTTCCTCGTGTTTACCAACTGCCGCGATCTGGCCTCTGTCCAGCACAAGAATCTGGTCAGCATTAACAACAGTGGTGATACGCTGAGCAATCACGAAGCTGGTACGGCCTTCCATTAACCTGTCCAGCGCCTTCTGGATATGATACTCTGTCATCAGGTCTACGCTGCTGGTCGAGTCGTCCAGAATCAGCAGCTTAGGATCAAGCAGCAGCGCACGTGCGATAGCAATACGCTGCTTTTGCCCACCAGAAAGTGTAGTACCCCGCTCACCCACTGGCGTGTCATAACCCTGGGGGAAGGTCATGATAAAGTCGTGCGCAGCGGCGGCCTGCGCGGCGGCCATCACATCTTCCAGTGAAGCCTCTGGCCGCCCGAAAGCGATATTATCACGGATGCTGCCACTGAACAGATTGGTCTCTTGCAGCACAATGCCTACCTGGCTGCGCAGGCTGTCCAGCGTCACATCACGCACATCGTAACCATCAATCAGCACTGCCCCCTCGCTTACGTCGTAGAAGCGCGGAATCAAATTGATGATGGTCGTCTTGCCGCTGCCCGTCGCACCCAAAAGCGCAATCGTCTGCCCTGGCTCAGCCTTAAAGCTGATATCTTGCAGCACTGGGTCACTGGAAGCGAAATAGCGGAAGGTCACATCCTTAAATTCGACTGCCCCCTGAAGCGGCGGCAGTTCCCCCGCACTAGGCTTGTTTTTCACTTCACTCTCGGTATCCAGAATATCGAAGATACGCCCTGCCGAGGCCGAAGCCTGCGACATCAGCGAGATGATGAAGCCCAACTGTCCCAGGGGGAAAAAGATGTAAATCACATACAGGCTGAATTTCTGGTATTCACCCAGGTCGAGCGTGCCATTCAGGATTTGCCCGCCGCCAAAGTACAGCAATGCTGCCTGCCCCACCTGTGCCAGCAGGAAAATTACCGGGAACAAAAATGAGAAGGTACGGGCAACTTTGATATTCTGCGCCAGCAGATCATCGGCGGCTTTGTTAAAACGCTGCTGTTCCTGTTTCTCGCGCACGAAAGCCTTAACCACTTTGATGCCGGCCAGGTTTTCCTGCAAAATCGTGTTGAGCGTGGACAGACGAATCTGCACCTCGACAAACAACGGTTGCGCCACCGAGCCAAAAATCGTGAACAGCACCAGTGCCAGTGGGAGAATGGGCAGCACCACCAGTGTGAGCTGCCAGTTGGTGGCCACCAGGATCATCAACGTAACCACCAGCAGCAGGAACGCCTGCGCGGCGAGAATTAACCCCTGCGCAATAAACAGGCGCAAACGCTCTACGTCATCCGTTGCCCGGATCATCAACTGACCAGTCTGGGTGCGATCATAGTAACTGAACGACAGGCGTTGAATTTTAGCAAAGATTTCGTTACGGAAGTCGAAAGCAACTCCCTGCGAGGTCGTCTCTGCCATGAAGGCCTGCACGAAAGAGAAAATGCCGCGCACTACTGCGAAAGCCACAATCAGCAGTGCCGCACTCACCAGCAAACTTTGTGCATTAGTCTGGTCAAGCTGAAGCTGATCAACAGTGGTACCAACGGCAGTAGCCGCAAAACCCTGCGCCAGCGCTGGCAGGCCCAGAATGCTGTTCGCGGTCACACCTCGTGTCACCGCATCGATCATATTTTGTGTGAGCTGCGGTACGGCCAACTGCGCCAAAGTAGCCACGACCAGTGCCCCATAAGCCAGCAGGCTGGAGCGTTTGTGTTTACCGAGATATCCTATCGCGCGTCTTAAGCCGCCACTGGCTGCCTGTGGCTGACCAGCACGTCCCCATTGTCGTGTGGATTGCGCTTGCAAGTCGTTCCCCTTTTCTTCTTAAATGGTGGAATGTTATGCTATTACGAGGATTTGTCTTTAAACGTTTCGACGCATAAAGCCTCAGAAGTTGTCATAAATGCCTCTCGCAAAATCAACATCCCGCTAAACAGCTTTTCCCGCTCCTCGGCGGATAACGTCTGGATAATCCGTGTTACGTGGGCTTCAGTATGCTGGTTCACTTCTGCCAGCACGGCCCGTCCTTGTGGTGAGATTTCGATCATTACCTTACGGCGGTCTTCTGGTGAACGAGTACGCCTGACCCAGCCACGCTCCTCAAGGATCGTGACCGAATTCGACATGGTAGGCAGACTGACTGAAAGATGCTCCGCCAGCTCACTTAAAGACCATGGCTGATGTTCCAATATCCACAACAAGCGAAAATGCGCAGATACCATCGAATGTTCACTCTGACGTATCTCCGCCGCGATGCTGCGCATCACCAGCGGGATCGTAGCCAGAATTTGCCGTGCAAGTTCGCGAGTTTCGTCCACCGATGTTTATTAGCCTAACTAATTATTAGCTGGGCTAATGATATACCCGCTTTATACAGCCTGTCAACCAACAATTTATAAAGTCGCGGAAATTTCAGAGTACATTCGCGCTTCCAACAGGGAAAAATGCACTGCTGATCGCTGGGGTTGCAGAGGCAGACCTGATGGAATGTATGTGGACAATTAAGTCAGGCATTAAAGAATGCGGGATTGAGTGCTTTTAACAGAAATGCAGCGGCAGATTGAGAACTTACAGGCAGCACACTGCTTGATAAACCTGCTCAGTCAGGTATTACCAAAAGGTAATTGGTAGTATCTGTTTTTAATTGAGAAATTATAAACTATAATTCAGTTCACTCCTTGCCGCAGCGAGTATTGCAAAAAAAGTGAGAATCTTATGGCACATCAATTTTCCTTAAAACAAGTAGGCAGTACAGACTTACAGGTGCCGCACTTTGGCCTGGGCACTGCCCACATCGGCAATGGCACGGCAGAACAAGCCGCTGCCATCGTACACACTGCTCTGGAAAACGGGATTAACTTCATTGATACCGCTCCCCTCTATAAAACGGAGTCTTATATTGGTACAGCGCTGCAAGGCATACCGCGCGAAAGTTATGTGATCGCCACCAAAATCGGCAGGCTGCCTGATGGTAAAGGCGGCTTCACTTTTAATTACTCACGTGAAGAAGTGCTGCAAAGCTTGGAAAACAGCCTGAAGGCGCTCGACATTGATTATGTAGACATCCTTCATATTCACGACGCAGATCATCATTACGACACCGCACTCAACGAGGCCTTTCCCACATTAGCAGAACTGCGCAGCCAGGGAGTCATTAAAGCGGTCGGCGCGGGCATGAACCAGTGGCAAATGCTGGCCGATTTCGCCCGTGATGCTGACTTTGATTGTTTCCTGATGGCTGGGCGCTACACGCTTATTGAACAAACCTCGCTGGATGCGCTCAAATTATTCCAGGAGAAGAAGATTGGCTTATTTGCGGGAGGCGTGTTTAACAGCGGTATTCTGGCCACCGGGGCCACCAGCAACGCCCAGTACCAGTATGGCCAAGCACCTGATCATATCAAAGAAAAAGTCCGCCAGATTGAAATGGTCTGCACCCGATACAACGTGCCTTTGAACGCGGCAGCCATCCACTTTGTGCGGGCGCAACCCGCCATCACTTCGCTGGTACTAGGGGCAGAGACTCCCACGCAGGTTATCGAAAACCTGCACGCCTGGAACACAGAGATTCCGCCTGCCTTCTGGGAAGATATTCGTGCTGAAGGGATCATTGAAGAGGGTGCACCCACGCCATGAAAATCATGGTTATTCAAATGGCCTGCCTTTCGCGCTGGCGCAAGCTTAAAAACTAGTGGACTCATCCAGCATGAAAGCCGCCCATGCCATTGTCATCATTGATACTGATGAAGAACTGCATCACACAGACGAAGCCCGCCACTACAGAGAAGGAGCTGCATTTACGAGAGCATACTGCCCTGGGGCGAAAATCCTGAAGAAAATTTTCTTATGCCATTACTGTTGAAAGGCGAATTCAGTTCATGAAAATCACGGCTGTTAAACCCATCCTGGCCGACGGCGGCCACCGGATTTTTGTATTTGTCAAAGTGGAAACTGACCAGCCTGGTCTGGTAGGCTGGGGGGAAGCCTCGCTGGAGGGCAAACCGCGCGCCGTCGCCGGCTGTATTGAGGATTTCGAGCCCATGATTCTGGGCGAAGACCCACGCCGAGTCG
>JBGSXK010000438.1:0-9419 GCA_041751455.1 Anaerolineae bacterium | reverse complement strand
CTCGATGTACTGTGGGCGCGGCACATAACGCTCTGGCAGGCGCGGGGCGGTGGTGATGGGGGTGAGTGGGCGCACCGGGTCGTTCAGGATGCGTACCAGTTCCTTAATCAGCGCGGTGTAATCAACGCTGGCGCGGCAGTCGAGCGCGTGGCCTTTGCCGATGCTGGCGGGGATGATGGGGTAATCGTCCAGCCGCAGCAGAGGGATGACCGGAATACACAAAGTCTGCGCGAGCGTCCATTCGCCTTCGCAGTAGGGCGAGGCGACGCTCTTTGGCCCGACGATGAGCAAAAAGCGCTGGCTGGCGCGGATGGCCTCGCCGATGGCCTGGGTAAAGGGTGTGCCATCGTTAGTCATGTGTTCGCGGTCGTACCAGGGGTCGAAGCCGAGGCGCTGCAAGTCGTCGTAGAGTTTGCGGACGAAGGGTTCATCATCGGCACGGGCGTATGAGAGGAAAAGGCGTGGTTTATCGGTCATCCCCTGCTCCATCTGTGTGTGGTGTGTTACAGAAGATTATAGGGCAGATTGGGGTTTTGTGTGGCGCTGTACCTCACCCCTGCTCGCTGCGCTCGCTTTCCCCTCTCCAATTTTTGGAGAGGGGAGGCGATGAGGTGGCTCACGCGCCTTCGTCGGCGGCGGTGAGGGCGAGGCTGAAGCTGGCGAATTCGTCAGTGTCGTCGTTCAGCCCGGCGACCATGAACACCAGCACCTCGGTGGGGCGGATGGTGAAGGCCCATTCGCCACGGGTGGCCTCGTCGCGCGGGGTGATGAGCTGCCAGATGCGCGGCGGGTCGGATTCGGTGCCGCTGGAGAGCACTTGCAGCAGGAAGTTCTGGCGCACGCGGTTATCGACCTGCTGCCAGCCGGTCATGGCCCAGCCGGTGGGGTTTTCGGCATCATCGTGGTAGTTCAGTTCGGTGATGGCGATGTTATCGAGCGCGAAGCCAGGATTCTCCTGACCGGGCATACTGATGTACTCGAAGCGCAGCAGGATACGCGCGCCGCCATAGGCGGAAAGATCGGCGCGGTGGGTGAGCCATTCCGGCTGTGGCAGGATGACGCGCTCTGGGTGTGCGCCGAGGATGGTGGGCAGGCTGATGCGCTGTATGCCGCGCTGGATGTAGAAGCTGAGGGTGTCGCCGGGGCGGTAATTCGCCAGCAGGCCGATAATATCGGGCGCGCCCGGCCACTCGGCTTCGTTGTAGCCGATGATGATGTCGCCGACCTGGAAGCCAGCCGCAGCGGCGGGGGTGCCGGTCACGACATCGGTGACGGTCATGCCATCGTTGGCGAACTGGACTCCCAGATAGGGGAAAGGCAGCGGGCCGTCGAGGTTGCTGAGGCCGGTCATGCCCACGCCATAGGCCAGGCCCATGCGGTTGGACAGCGCAAGCTGGTGGATGGGGACGATGTCCCAGGTCGCGCCGTTGTCGGCTGAGGCGGTGACATAGACATAATTCCAGCCGTCGGCCAGATCGTACCAGGTGTCAAATTCCAGTGTGGCACGGGCGACTGCGCGCAGATCAAAGGCGCGGGTGAGTGTGGCGTGATGGTTGGCGTGATGACCGCTCCAGTAGAAGCGGTCATCGGGGTCGCGCTCGCCCAGGGGGAGGCGCGGGGTGATGGGCTGGCCGTCGAAGATGAGCGTAAAGTCGCCGCCCTGGGAGCTGCCGACGTAAAAGTTTGCGGTGCCGTACTGCCCTACAAGCTGGCGCGGCGCGGCGAAATTGAGATTCTCACGGATGACCTGCCCGGCTGGCCCCTGGTCTGTGGGCAGGGTGCTGCGGGTATGGACATAGCGACCGTCGCCGATGGGTGCGTTAATCACATTAGCGGCCAGAAAGTCGGCGAAGACATCGGCGGTGGTGATACGCTCGCTGGTGATGGGGTCGGTGTAGTTGTTCTGTGCCAGCCAGCGATCAATGGCGGTCATACCCGTGCCGGGGCTGGTGAACAGCGCCCGGATCAGCGTATCGCCGAAGCGCTGCCGGAGGTAATTGAGGAAAAGCTGCTGCCCGCCCAATGCGCCTGCATTCGCGCCGGAGAAGGTGAGTGACCTGAGCGAGATGCCGGGACTCTGGAAATAGGTGCGGATGAATGATTCTGGCAGGGCGACCTGCTGCAATTGGAGCAGGTTGTACCAGCCGAGCGCGTCGCGCAGCCAGCTTGCCTGATGCGGGGCATTATAGGCAAAGACCAGATCATAGAGGGCGCGGGTGATGATGCCGTTATAGGCGGGGTCATCCAGCGGCGCGCCGGGCAGCAGGGAGGTATTGAGGGCGATCAGCTCATGCTGGTTGGTGTAGCCACCGGGGGCCAGCACTTCCGGCAGGCTGTCGTTAATGTTGTAGGTGTACTGGGTATTGCCCAGGTCGCTGGTATAGACGATGAACAGATGCGGGTCGGTATCGACATCGGGGATGGCGCTAAGGCTGTTGGGCAGGATGGCATTTTCGAGGCCGGGGATAAAGGGCAGCCCCTGGCTGTCGCGCTGGCGCACAATCGCCTGAATCTGCTGGGTAGTGGCGGCCACTCGCTCCAATGCCTGTGGGTCATAGATAATTCCCTGTTCCACCCACAGGTAGACATTGGCCGCCATGCCCCCCAGGGTGGCAGTGATGCGGGCGGGCTGGTCGCTGCCGGTTTTGCCCACCCAGAATTCGGCGGTATCCCCGATGTCGTACAGGGGGGTGATGGGCGCGAGGGCGAGATCGGCTTCGCTGAAGCCTAAAAAGCGCTGTGCCAGTGCGCGCGGGTCACGAGTGAAGTCTGCTGTGTCCTGTGCGTTTAAGGGAAGGACGAAAAATAAAGCCAGAAGAAACAACGGAAATATACGAAATTTGCACCACATGAGCAGTAAGTCCTGAATAGACGATGCCTGACGATAAGTTTAGATTTTCACACCCACAAAACCACATCTCTCACATACGCTTTAAGTGAGGCTGGTGGATTGGCTGTCACTGAGAGCGTACCTTATAATACATTATGTGGTAATCCGTATCTGGGGCGCACCCCTACATCTTCCGGGATGGAGGCATTATGGATGTCGGTGTCGAAATTGACCATTATATCATTGTGGAACACATTGGGCGTGGGGGTATGGCTGATGTCTGGTCAGCGCGGGATCGTCGCCTGAACCGCACCGTCGCCATCAAGACCATCGCGCGCGATCTTTCTGCCGAGGAGGATATTGACCCGGTTGAACTGTTTAAACGGGAAGCGCAGACTATCGCGCAGATCGAACACCCGCACATCCTGCCGATTTATGACTTCGGCGAATACACTTCGCAGTTGTATATCGTCATGCGTTATGTGACAGGCGGCTCGCTGGAGCAACTGGTGGCTGATGGGCCGATGGGGCTGGTGGAGGCACTGCCGATGATACGGGCGGTGGGGCAGGCGCTTGACCATGCCCATGCCAGCAAAGTTGTCCACCTGGACATTAAACCGTCGAATATCCTGCTGGACAGCAACCAATCGCCTTATCTGGCGGACTTCGGCCTAGCGACGGTGCTGGGGCCGGAGGGGCGCGCCGCCAACCCCGGTTATGGCACACTACTGTATATGGCTCCCGAACAATTGACCCAGGTCGTCCTCGATCACCGCGCCGATATTTACAGCTTTACGATCCTGGTATTTCATATGCTGACGGGCGAACTCCCGTTTGATGCCACCACCTCCCTGGCGCTGAAGCAGCTTCAATATCAGGAAGACCTGCCGGATATGGGGGGGGTGCGCCCTCATCTACCGGCGGGACTGACGCAGGTACTACGGCGTGGCACGGCGCTTGACCCGGATGTGCGCCCCAACAGCGTCATGGAGCTGGTGCGTGATATCGAGGCGATCCTGCAACCCTCCAGTGTGAGGGTGAGCGAACCGACGCTGCTGCTGTTCCCGGACGCGGAAAAAGCGGAGGTGGACAGCCAGCAAATCGGCGGGACAGTGGATTTAAGTGATGTGATGCCGATGGTGTCGGCTGATGAACTGGCGCGGCGCGAGGCGGTTGACCTGTATACCCGCGCGCGGCGGGCGTGGGCACATGGGCAGGGGCGCTTCCTGCTGGGGATCACGCACTTTATGCTGATTAACGATTATTATATGAAGGCGGAGGAGCTGGGACTGGAACTGGACGAGGCGGGTATGCAGATGCTGCTGCGCGGCGCGCTGGAATATGACCATGAGGTGGTGTACTGGTGGAGCAGGCTGGACGAGGTGAACCAGCGCTGGGTGACACTCCACGCGATCCGCAGCGATAATGCCCCGGCGCGTGAGCGAGCGCTTTACCGCCTGGAAACGCTGCCCGACAGCGACCCGCCGCGCATCCCTGCGCTGGTGGCGCAGGCGCTTCAGGTGGAGCAGAACGAGGCGGCCAAGCGCGCGGCAGTGCATGTGCTGGCGACACGGGCACAAATCCGCACCCATTATGATATCACGAGCGAATTCAAAGGCTCGCTGCTGACCACACGGGCGCGCCAGTTGATTCAACTGCGCGCACCGGAACAATGGCGCGCGACGGTTTACAACGAAGAGATTGATACACTGCTGGCGGAAATCGCGCTGGATCGCACTTATCCGGCGGTGGCGGAGCAGGCCGCGCGTACCATCGGGCGTATTCGCTCGATGATGGCTGTGCAAAATCTGGCCGAGGCCCAACGCGCGGGCAAACGCGGCGCGCTGCGGGCGCTGGCGCTGGTGCGTGATGAAACTGCGGGACTGCCTTCGGTGGTCAGCCCGGCGGCACAGTTTTATGCATGGGTCGCCAATACATGGCGGCGCATCAGCGATCAGCCGATGGGGGTGGTCTGGCGTTATATCTTCGCGGCGCTGGGCGGCTTTCTGGCACTGGCGGGTTATGCGTGGGTGAACCTGCCCAATCAGGCGATTTTTCAGGCTTCCAGTTCGGGTATTGCGGTATCCACCGGGCTGACCTTCGCCTTTTTTACGGGCTTCCTGGCGCTTATTGCCGGGGAGTTTCCGGCACGGCTGGATGGGTTCTGGTCCTGGGCGGCACGGCTGCTGACTGGCGGTGTGCTGGGGACTTTGTGGGGGGCACTGACGTGGGGTGCGTTTACCTGGTTCTTCCTCAATTATCCCCCGGAAACCAGTGTGATGCTGATGGGCGGGCTGGGGCTGGCGCTGGGGTATGTGCTGGCGCAGGCGTTCCGTCTGCCGGGCTGGCTGGCCTTTGTGCTGACTGCCGTGTGCATTTACGCTTCGATTTATGCCGCTTCCGCCAACTATATGCCGCCGATTCTCTATTTCCGTAACCCGGAAAATCAGATGATCGAAGCGCTCGCGCCTACGCTGTACAGCCAGGGGGCATGGGTCGCGCTCACTATTGCACTGGGCGGTCATGCTCAGGCGCTGTGGCGCGATGTGCAACGGGTGTGGGGTGCTATCCGTTCAAGGTTTTAACGGCTACGATGCGGCGCGTCTGTGTGCGGGCGGATTATGCCCTGCCGTAGATGCGTCCGCCGAACTCGGCAATGAGCTTGTCGTCGTACTCGTCGGCATAGGATGCCACCATCGAGATGATGTTGTTGGCCTCCACATTATCCATGCCATCCAGCGGGCGTTCGTTATAGACGTAGACCACTTCCTGGAACACGCCAAAGGCGGCATTGGTCAGTTGTAAATTGAGTTCCAGCAGGCGGCGATAAAACGGCAACAGGCCGCTTTGGGGCAGGTAGACGATGGGCGAAAGCACCTGAAGAAAACCCGCATCGCCATTCTGAAGGATATAAATCTCGATAATGGCCGAGCCGTGACGGAAGCTCCAGCCGTAACCCTGCTCGGTATTGAGGCGTGAGTGCTGTGGGTCTACGCCGATGGCCGCCAGAATTTGCTGGACGGTGGATGCGTAGCTATCCAGACGGTAGCTGCTGGCGTTGGTGCGGTTGCCGCCAAAGTTAAACATGATGGTTTACAGTCCCTCCCTGTTGATTGTGTGACCTGAGCTAGAGCAGGTTGTTTATCTGCGCCTGCGCGCTGCCACAGCGCAGGCATACCCCATTATAAAAGCCGACATGGGCAGCGCATTTACTACAGGCCGTGCTGTTGGTTTCTTCATAGAGTGTGGCGGTCTGTGGGGTGCGCAGGCGGCTGATCTGCTCGGCGAAAGGCATGGTCGCGCCGCAGGCTTCGCAGTAAAAGCCCCCGGCGGCGGCGGCCTGGCTGACATAGCCGCAGGTGTGACAGTAGACGCGGTTCGGGCTGACGCGCATCTGGTGGAAGAATTTTTCCAGCAGTTCGCGGATGGCGTTGATATGGACACCATAGACATAGGCTGATGAGCTGCTGATGTTCCGTGTCACCATGCCCACCAGATAATGCCGTTCATCGAAGATCGGCGCGCCGCCTGCATCGGGCAGCAGCACAATATCCGTTGGAAACCAGTGGGCGGCCAGCATCCGGGCGGTTTCGCGTTTTTTGCCGTTCACGGTTTTGCCGCCGTGCGTGATGATGGTCAACTGGGTGTTGTCGGGAATCTGGGGGAAGGGAGTCACGGGGAGGAGGTCGGTCACCTGCTGCTCGACATAGACAAAGGCCACATCCATGGCGGGCAGCGAATAGACCACCCTGCCCGGCAGTTGGCGGTGTGTTTCCAGCTCCACGGTGATATTTTCCAGCCCGCCCACCACATAACGGGTGGTGACGACGATGCCATGTTTGGCAACAAAAAAGCCAGAGCCGCTGCCATTGGGGCCGCCCACGATGCCCACAATGTGATAGGACGAGCCGAGATCGGGCTGCGGCACCTGCGGCGTGGTCATGGGGTTGATGGGGATTAACTGGCTGGTGGACATGCTGGCCGGAGTCCTGTAGGTTGGCGGCGGGTTGCTGGGCGGTGGCGGTGGTGGCGTGACCGTGACCAGTGTCACACTATCCGGCCTGTAGACAGGCGCAGGCGGCGGGGTGTTGACCGGGATTTCCGGCAGGCTGGCGGGCGGCGCAGGTGGCGCAGCCAACTGGGCAAAGCGGCGCTGAGCATATTCATTGTCCGGGTCGGCGCTGAGCGCGTCGGTGTAATGCCTGAGCTTTTCCGGGATGTTGTCGGTAGATTCCGCCAGCCAGATATGCGCCAGTGCCCGTGAGGGGCCGGTCAGCGTGGGTTCGCGCAGGGCGGCACGCAGCAGGCGCACACCCTCTTTGTAATTCTGTGCCTGTACGGCGTTAATGCCCTGCTGTAATGTCCTGAATACAGTCATTTTAGGTTTAAGGTCTTCCCTGCCTGAACACTTACTAACTATTATAGCGTCAGTTTTGTGCCGCGCTGCTTTTGTGCTGTCTGGACCTGACCCGTTTTGGTGGAGGGTGAATAAGAGACACCTTCAGGATAAATGGGCGGCTTCAAACGCTGCTGGTCTACTCCACGCTTGAACTCCTCGGTATACTTTCTGCGCTCGACTGTCATTTTCCTCTGCTCCTCGATTCTGTGTGCCTGTCTCTTCGCTTTTCCTCCACTGGATCCGGGCAAGTCCAGGTTGGGGGGTGAGGGTGAGGGGAAAAGTGCATCACAACCTCTAAAGCCGTTTTTCATAGGCGATGAGGGTGATGTCGTCGTCGTGGTGCTCGCCCACCTTCACATAGCCGAACTTTTCGTAGAAGTGATGGTTGCGCGTGGCCCAGTCTGGCGTATCCAATGTCCAGCGGGTGGCGGCGGTGTAGGTGCGCTTGAGGAAGTGCATCGCCTGGGTGCCGATGCCGCGATTGTGCGCGTCCGGGTGGATGTAGATGAGGTCGAGGTGAAAGTGCCCCGCGCCTTTGTTGAAGACCACTATGCCGCCGACGATGCGCCCATCGGCGATGATTTTGTAGAAGTCGTCCTCATGAATTCTGGCGAGCGCGCTCTCGACCGAGTCGTAACCGGGCGGGCCACCTACCTCCACGCCGGGGTAAATGTGCGCGTCGCTGTGAAAAGCGGCGACCTGCACGCGCACTAATTCCGCCGCGTCTGCCTCGCTGGCACGTTCAATAAGGATGTCCATCACGACTCCTGTTCTGGCTGTTCGATGTTGAGCCATTCTTCGACCGGGTTTTGCTGCTCCGGGAGCTGGACGACCTGAAACCAGGTGTTCCCCGGCTTGAGGTAGAGGATGTCGCCGTCCGTCGTGCGTAGGCCGATCATATCCTCGCGGGTAGGGCGTACCCAACGGCCTTCGTACTGCTGCCCATCGCGGAACAGGAGGGCATCGCCCTCGAACCAGAGCTGGATTTCGATGCTGTAGCTGACGCTGCCCTGCCATTCGCTTTCGATAATATCGGTCAGGCGGTGGTCGGCATAGATCACGACGACATTGGCCGCTGTCACCTGCTGCTGCGTGTTGGCATCATAATGGCCCTGACCATCGGCAAAGCGCTGATAGAGGCCGCTGTCTGGGTCATATTCCCAGCGTACCCGTGTGGCGCGGTAGCGGAGGTCGAGCAGGCTGGCGGTTCCGCTGCTGTCGGGCGGGAGTTCGGGGGCGAAGGCCATACCGTTGAGCGCCTGGGTGCGCCCGATCTCCTGCTGGGAGGCCATGTCCCACAGGGCGGCGACACTGGTGAACATATTATGGGGTACGGGGATGCTCTCATCGCGCCAGTAATAAGGCCGCCCGTAGAAGACACCTTTGAAGAGCCGCCCCGCGAATTCCGAGTGATTGAGCAGTTCGTCTACGCCGATGCTCGCACCGGAATAGGCCAGCAGACCGTCGTACATGGGCATCAGCTCATAATCAATGATGCGGGCGCTGCGGATGCTGCCGACACGGGCTGGCCCCTGGCTGTAGTAGATGGCGGAGAAGCGCGTGAGGCCGCCCTCGGCGTAATGCTCGAACATCACATCTGCTGCGCCGATGCCTGCCTGGGGGCGCACCAGCGGGGGCGCGTTGGAGATTTTCACGATCACCGGGCTGCGTTCCAGCACTGCCGGATCCTCCACGGCCAGACCGGTCAGCGGGTTGATGCCGGGCGGGAAGGTGTCCGGGCCGACAGCACCTATGGGGACTGCCGCAACGATTTTCTCAATGTTTACGCTACTTTGTTCAGTTGTATGATGGTAGGCAAGGGTTTCGTGGGAGCTGATGGCAGCATTCATCCAGACGAGCCCCATGGCCCATAAAAGACATATCCTGCGATAGCGCATAAGCAACCTGACCTGTAACCTGCGATTTTATTATCGTATCACGGGTGCCTGCTGGCGGGTATGATGGGACAGGCGGGGTTCTGAAACCACTGTCCAACCTTTGTGAGGCATCCTGTATGCAGGCATTATACCGGGCAGACGGGGTGATTTTGTAGCACAAGTTCGGCGGAATGCCTTGATTCATGAAGAAACAGGGCTGGTTGACTCGCTTATTTGCGCGGGCTATAATCAACGTATACTGGTAGAAGCGTTGATACACCATAAATCCGCGCTTTATTGAGGCTTACACGAT
>JBGSXK010000437.1:0-12090 GCA_041751455.1 Anaerolineae bacterium | reverse complement strand
AACTCCCCAGAGAGCCTATCGCCGCACCGCGCCAGCAGGCACGCCAGCGTGTTGATACCCTGGTTAGTCGCTACAGCCGGGACTCAGCCGAGCCAGAGCGTCCGACGGTTGAGCAAGTACGTGAGGCCGTTGAAGCCTGTGCCGCACTTGATCCACTGGAGTGGGCAGAGGAGCGCAAGCGGCTGAAGGCAGTTTGCGGTGACACCTTCCGCGTGGAAGACCTCAACAGCATGTACAAGCAGGCTCGCCGTGAACTGGAACGCAGTCAGCAGCCGGAGCTGTCCAATGTCCCGCGTTATGTCGAAACCGAAGGCGGCATGGTCTTTGAGAAGACCACCGAGCGCGGCACGACCCGCCAGACCGTCGCCGAGTGGAATGGGCGCGTGGTGGAGTGGGTGACGCAGGTCAACGATGATGGGCAGTCGGAACATATGATGCGTCTGTACCTGCGCCATGATACCCATTCGACGACACTTGATGTGCCCAGCGAATTGTTCGGCGACCCCAACGCCTTGCAGCGCTTCATCGCGCAGAAAGCCGGGGCGATCTACACCGCCTGCGCCGGGATGCACCGCCATCTGCCCAATGCCATCCTGAAATTATCCGGCACGTTCCCGACCCGGCAGACCTACCGCTTCATGGGCTGGACACAGATCGAGGAGAAGTGGGTGTATGTCTCGCCGTCGCTGAGTATCGGTGCGGCAGGGGTGCTGGCTGAACTGCATGAGGTTGAACTTGAAAGCCGCCTGCGGGATTATCGACTGATCGAATCTGTCTGGAGGGACAGCCTGTGTGCTTTCAGTGCTGCCATCCAGGTGATGCCTGCCAACCTCGCACCAACGCTGATTGCATTTACCCTGTTGCCCCTCATTCAGCGCTTTCTGCCCGCCGCGACTGCCAAGCCAGCCATTCACCTTTCTGGGACGACTGGTAGTGGCAAGAGCGAGATCGCGGCGGTAATGGCGAGCTTCTATGGCGACTTTGCGCGGGACTCACCGCCTGCCCAGTGGGGCGATACGGTCAACACGGTTCAGGCACTGGGTTATTCGCTGGCGGATGCGCTGTACTGGGTCGATGACTACAAGACGATCTACGCCGATACGCGCTCCTTCTCACGGCTGATGCAGAGTTATTCGCGCAGTATGGGACGTGGACGCTTAACCCGCGAGGCGAAGCTGCGTCAGGAACGCCCGTGTCGCGGCCATCTGCTCAGCACCGGCGAGACCACGCTGGAAGGCGAAGCCTCGGTGCTGTCACGGATGTTGGTGTTGGATATCCCACCCTGGAAAGGACGTGATCCGGGTGGGCTGGCGCTCAGGCAGGCTGAGGCCCTGAGCCAGCATCTGCCGGGCTTCACCCTGCAGTTCATCCAGTGGATTGCTCGGCAGGCGGATGACAAGGACTTTGCTCGACGCTTGGCCGATAAGCTGGTTGCCAACACCGATGACTATGAAGCCTATCTGAATGCCACACTCGGCAGCCTGGCGCATACCGGACGCATGGAGCGCAACTGGGGACTGCTGCTCACCGTCTATCAACTGCTTGGCGGTTTTCTGGCGGAACGCGGCGCGGCAGATGTGCTGCCTGCCTGGCAGGACGCGATCCTGGAGACGGTGCGGCTCGTTCAGCAGGAACGAGCGGGCGATGCCTTCATCCAGGCGCTGGATCAACTGCTTGCCAGCGGCGAAGCCGACATCACCGCATCAAGGCATCCGGTTGAGCCTAAACCGGGCGTGACCGTCGTCGGCTACGAGGATGAGCATTTTGTGTATCTGCTGCCGGAGATTGCCTACCACGAGGCGATGCGTATCCATCCACTAAAGCTCTCGACCGCCGCGATAGGCAGTCAGCTTAAGGAAGATGGCTGGCTGATACCCGGCAGCAGCGACAGCCACCTGACGATGCAGATTCGTGTTCGGGGGCGGCGGGTGCGCGTGTGGCGCTTAAAAGCAGAACTGTTTCGCGGTGACAACGGTGACTCCGGTGACGCAGCCGATGGAGACGACGAAACAACCGCAGGGAGTGAGTAAATCTGTACGGAGACAGCGGTGACTCCGGTGACACACTCTTTTTTGCGAGCATCTGTCTCCGCTGTCACCGTTGGCACATCTCTATGTGTGTTTGAGCCGCAAAATGCTGCAAAAAAACAGGGTAGGGGTGTGAACGCCGTTTCAAAAGTGATTCCACGACCTGAGACAGCGGTGACGCTAAGTTCACAGACCAAGCTCGAAACCCACCCAAATGAGATTGGTTCATGGGCATGTCCACCTGCCTGCAACTGCCTAACTGTTTCATCCAGGGCTATCGTATCAAATAGGTAAAGGTCGATAATCGTTTACTCAAGAGGGTTATGGATGGACGAACATCCGTCGCCAGTCTGGAAGTGTGCTTTAGCGACCTGTCTGATGCGCGTGTGCAAGGACGCTGCGGTCATAAACTGACAGATGTTATCCTGATTGCGGTATGTGCGTTCTTGTGGTCCCATCGTCTCACCACATACAGGTCGCTCAATCTCCAAAACATGCTTCTAAACTTAGCGGAATATCGTTCATACTGGGCAATTCTTTAGCTTTTGGGCTGATTGTTCCTTGTGCTCTCTTTTGATGCGATTGCCCTGGGTTTGATGTCCTCAAAGTTAACATTTGAGGATATACCGTAAACGGAAATTGTTCGCACTTCCCCAGGCAGCAAATCAAAGAACTCGTCGGACAGTTTCAGTGCATCGTCTAGGCCAAAATGTACGGCATGAGCAAAGGAACTGCTTCGTACTGTGAAAGAAAGTACCTGATCCTGTCGTGCAAAATCGTTCACTTCCAATTCTGCGAATAGTAATCTGAGGTTTCGAATCTCAGGCGTTCGGAGAATAGCAGGCTGCACCACATTAGTGCCCGACGGCCACACAAAGAAACAGCCTTCTGCCCTCGAACAATCCTCATCACCGAATTCCAACACGACCCCCCGCGAGAATGGAGGCAAAGTCAGGTGAGCTTCGCTCGACTGCCTCGTTTGACCGTCAAAGGTTATGTATCCGTACTCTGCACTGAAACTGTGAGCATGAGGGGTATCATTGTAGCCAATCACACGGATGTATTCGCCATCAGTCTCATCCAAGATGAGACGAACATGGGCAAGCGCTCGTTTGGCAAAGTAGTAGGCGATTTTCCGTTTTAAGTAATAATCAACAATGGTCCAACCCGTCTCGCCCCAACTATCAGAGTAGTCCCAGAACAGCGTGCCCCAACAATGCTCGTAGGAGCGGAAATAACTGAGCGTGTGTTCCAGCATCAATCCCTGACATAATCCGCCGTAGAGTATGTAATCATCCATGCCCATCGCCTCGGAATCCGCATAATGGCGAGCAATAAGGGCAGCAGTGGTATTCTTCTCAAAAAGGTTGACATGGTACTGATATACCGGTTCATGTCGGTCATAGGGCGCTCCATTGAGAAACATTTCGATGGAGGAGCGGCGGCTTGGCCCAATGCAACCATACTCGCTGACGAACTTGGGGTGGGTAGTACGATAAGCCTCATGGGAAGCACGGACACGAATATCCTTATGCATGGCGACCTCCCAGATGTGGCGATCGCCACAGGATTCGCTGCCGGGCTTGTCGCCACCATAGGGCGAACTGTTCCAATACGGAATCTCAGGACAATTCTCGTGGATGATGGCAGGAATATGGTAGTTGAAAGTTGTTGATCCACCAAAATCCAGTGATCCATCATCTCTTTTGCACTTGCCGATATGTAACCAGGGAATTTCGTTATTGCCGCACCACAGCGTCAGACATGGGTGGTTACGTAATCGGCGTGTCTGATAGTTCGTCTCGTTTTCCACCTCCTGGCAAAACCAGGCGACGTTATCGGGGTAAACTGCGCACGCGAACATAAAATCGTGCCAAATCATGATGCCGTTTTGGTCACATAGTTCGTAGAAAAGGTCGTTCTCAAAATTACCGCCGCCCCAGATACGGATCATGTTAAAGTTGGCTTCTTTGGCCTCGCTGATCAGCGTCGCATACTTGCTGTCACTCACCCTGGCGTAGATCGCATCGGCTGGAACCCAGTTAGCCCCTTTGGCAAACACGGAGATATTGTTGATTTCAAAGGCGAAACGCCGCTCATCCGCGGAGATTCTGTCCATGTTGATGTTGATCGTTCGTAAGCCGAATTTAAAGGTCGGATAGACGACGCTGGTGTCACCGGCTGTAGCTGTCACATTTATGTTGTAGAGATGAGCTTCACCCATACCGTTAGGCCACCAAAGACGAGCATCCTGAATGTCACCGGCCAGGTGTACGAAGTTGAGGCCAGACTTAAGCAGCAGGTCTTGTTGAAGGTCAAGTACAACATCTCCGGCATTGTCAATTCTAACCGACACTTTGCCGTCCACTGTGGCATACGGATGCAGGTTGTCAATCTCGATTTCGAAGCTTACTTCCGCATCTGGGGATACCCGCGTGGTGATGGCATGGACAGCGCGGACACTCAACGTTTTACGCGACTCCAGCCATGCTCCACGTGTAATCCCACAGGTGGCAAGACGCGGTACATGATCCCAGCCAAATGCATACTGTGGTTTTCGCACCAACATACGCCGTTTTTCATGTCGGTCGCTGGGCCATTCGGTCATCTCGCACTCGACAGGAGCAACATCAGCCTGACTAACACGCTCCAGTCCCATGGTCATTCTGACCAACAGTTCGTTTTCGCCATCGACAAGCCAGGCTTTCACGTCTCGTTCAAAGGGATAAAAGGCGCTGCGATGACGGCCAAGATGAACGCCATTCAGGAAAACGTCAGCATCTCCGTCGAGTGACTCCAGCGTGAGTTCAATCCTGTCACCGTCGAGAAAAGTGGCGTTAACAGTGAACAGCTTTTTGAACCACCACGATTTGTCTTCCACCCATTTGCAGTCAAAACAATTGAGACCGATAAGCGGTTCCTGGATAATCCCTTGTTGAATCAGGGGCATATGGATGTCACAGGGCAGCGCAGTAGACAACCAACCTTCTTGTCGGTTGGAGACGACCCGATTCATGTTCCCGTCCATCCATAAGTCCTCGTAACGCAGCAGCCAGTTTTGCGATAAATCATGATAAAACATGAGATAACTCCTTGTTACGGTTGGATAAACGCGTGGCTTGTAAAAACTGCCTAGCCCCTTGATGGAAAGCTCTCCAAGACCAGAGACAAAGTGTGCGTCTGATCGCTTTGTGCCACAGGGACATCACATGAGACACCAAGCACACGCCGATTCTCGCAAAGATTGATCTGCCCACGGCGGCAGTACCAGCATTCACCACAGAAGACGGTTGAGTCGAACGTAACCCGATCGCCAGGCTTCCATCCTGTCACCTGTGCCCCGACAGATTCAATCGTTCCAGCAGCCTCGTGACCCATTATTATGGGTGGCATACGCCGTCCCGTAACACCCGTCATTCCATGGATATCGCTGCCGCAGATGCCGCAGCTATGAATGCGTACGAGTACCGAATGCTCCGTGACCACTGGAATGGGTACATCGGTGTAACTGAACTGGCGATATGAGGTGAGCATGAGGGCTTTCATAGACTGTTTATCAATTGACATTATATTGTGGCCTCACGGAAACATGTGTAATTGGCAACCCATATCCGATTATTCTGAGAGCCTCACAGTGAACTGATATGTACCTGCACAGACATCAACCGTAATACCGGAAATCGGCGTTCCATTCATGGTCGCCGCATCCGACCCGATGGCAGGCAGATGCACAGTTGCCGTTGTATTGGGCGGGACCATGACCGTCCAGTCAAATCGCTTATCGTTAATTTGCCAACTCGACATGATATCCCCATAATTGGTTTTGAGTCTGCCTTTTGCATAGGTCAACCCGCCGCCGACCTGAGGACGCAGAATCGCGTGTCTATAGCCCGGATGTGCCGGATCGAGGTCGATTCCCGCGACTGTGCTGTAAAGCCAAGCACCGATCGCGCCATAAGCGTAGTGATTGAATGAGTTCATAGAGGGATCCTGAAAACCGGCTTCCTCTGTCCAACCGTCCCACCGTTCCCAGACCGTAGTCGCTCGCTGGGTGACCGCGTAAAGCCAAGACGGCCAAGTCTTCTGGTTCAGCAGAGCGTAGGCAGTGTCGAGACGTCCATTCTGGCTCAGCACGAATGGCAGATATGGTGAACCAACGAAGCCGGTAGACAGGTGCAGGTCGCGTCGTTCAATATCGGCGACCAGTTCATCAACCGCCAGGGGTACCAGTGCGTCTGGTAGCAGGTCAAAATGCAGTGCTAGGACATACGCTGTTTGACTGGGCGTGAATAAGTTCGTGTTAAATACCTGTGATGTGACCGTCTCATAGTCTATCCTAGAAAGTTTTCCTCTCGACAACGTATCCTGCTCGTCCAATAACTTGCTGATCTGCGCTGGAACGTCGGTGCTGACCGCTACACTGCCGATTAGAAACCGGTCGGCGAAAGCCGCTTTGATTTGGTCGAACAGTTCACCATACCGCGCTGCATCGTCTGCATAGCCCAGTGCTGCCGCAATCCGCGCCATCAAGCAAGCATCATAGGCGAAAAAAGCAGTTCCAATCAGGTCGCGCGGGGTAGTCGCGTTAATTGAAAGCCAATCTCCAAAGCCCTGCCAGCCTTCATAATCCGGCGCACAGCGAATATACTCTGGACTGGTGTCGATGAGAAAGCTCATGAACCGGGTCATACTGGAATAGCTATTTTCTAGCATACGTTGATCCCCATAACACAGGTATACTGTCCAGGGACAAATTATTATTGCGTCCGACCATGCGGGTCCGCCGTCCGCACGGTATTCGGGTTTATCGCGTCCAAAAGTTGGCGCGATGATGGGTACCATTCCATGCTCATTCTGTGCATCGATAACATCCTGTATCCATTTTGTCATAAAGCCGGAAACGTCCATATTGAATGCCGAGGTACGAGCAAAGACTTGAACGTCGCCTGTCCATCCCAATCGTTCGTCGCGCTGCGGACAATCTGTTGGCACATCAACAAAGTTACCTTTTTGGCTCCACACAATGTTATGCTGAAGTTGATTAATTAAAGAGTCTGAGCATTCAAATTCGCCAGTCAGGGCTAAATCCGAATGGAGAACTATCCCTGTAATGATGTCGTCTGTGATTTCCCCAGGATAGTCAATAAGCTCAACGTAGCGGAAACCGTGAAAGGTAAATTTGGGTTCCCAGGTTTCTATTCCATTGCCCTTAAAGGTGTAGAACTCACTTGCTCTGGCACCGCGCAGGTTAGCCGTGTACAGTGATTCATCTGGGTTCAACATCTCGGCAAAGCGTAGGGTGACGGTTGTGCCGCGTGGTGCAGAACCCCTGAGCCGAACACGACCAACAATATTTTGTCCCATATCGAAAATGTACCGGGATCGCCTATAACGACTGACATCTTTTGCTTTACTTACTGGCTTGCGTTCTTCAATCCGGCGTACCAATGGACTGTTCGTTGCAACCAATGCGATGTCTGGTTGACTAAACACTTGAACTCTCTGCCATAGGTGGCTATCAAAGTTTGGTGTATCCCAGCCGGGCATTTCGCGGCGGGCATCGTATTCTTCACCCATAATCAGATCGTTATTCAAGAGGGGACCAAACTGGTACTGCCAAGAATCATCTGTAGAGATCGTGACCAAACTGCCATCATCTAAATATATTTCCAACTGTGCGAAAAGCAGAGGACGCTCCGCATATTGCTGGCGATGAAACCAACCGACGTAGCCAACTGCCCAACCATCACCTAGAATCGCACCAATCACATTTTCCCCTTCATGCAGCAAAACTGTTACATCATAGACCTGATAGCGTGTGCGGCGGGTGTAATCTGTCCAGCCAGGTGTGAAAACATCTTCGCCAATTATTTGCCCATTCATGGAGCATTCGTATAACCCAAGCGCTGTCACATAAAGTCGGGCGGTATGGAAGTTACCAGGCAGAGTAAATGATTTCCGCAGATAGGGGGCTGGAACCATACTTTGTCGACCACCATAAACAGGTGTTCCTATCCAGTTTCCTTGCCAATCATCCGGCTGCAAAAGTCCCAATTCAAACCATGCAATATCGCTATTATTTGCATTACCGATTTCGTCCCAGACTGTCACCATCCAATACCCAACCTGGCGTGACTGCAAAGGTTCTCCTTGATAGATAACATGTACTGACTGATCGGAGTTGATTTTGCCGCTGTCCCACAAGTCTATTTTTCCGTCGGTCAACAACTTTCTGGTGCTAGCCATCCTGATATGATAGGCAATCTGGCGTGCACCAGAACGATCTGTGTTCATTTGCCAACCGAAACGTGGGGCAGTTATATCGATTCCCGTTGGGTTATTACGGTATTCACAGGTTATATTTATAATTTCAGTCACGTCACGCTCCTCCGACGTAAATTCAGCATGTATTTATTTTGTAATAGATTTATTAATTATGTTTATACAAAAATTTGCCATATTCACAGTTTTTGTATAGCCTGCTTAGGAGACGGGTCCCGTGGACTCCCTAATCTTCAATTCTGTGTGGGCAATGATCCTCTCTACAGGTCGGTCTGGATTGTCCAGCCGTTTGAGCAGAAGTCTGACCGCATCCCGCCCATTCTGTTCTGGAAATGCCGAAACCGTAGTGAGACGCGGCACTGTATAACTACTGAAAGGAATGTCGTCGAAGCTGGCGATGGAGACATCTCCGGGAATGCTTAACCCAAGATCGGCGGCGGCACGAATTGCTGCAATCGCAAGGACATCACTGACCACCAGGAGTGCAGTTGGGCGATCAGGACGGCTTAAGAGATTGTGTGTTGCACGGTAGCCGTCTTCCAAAGCCAGGCCACAATACTGGACTAATGTCTCATCTTTCCGAAGTCCAGCATCTTCCAGAGATTGTTGATAGGTAAGAAGACGATCGAGACCTTGCAATTCATGCGCGACACCATATACAAAACCGATACGTTTATGACCTAGTTCAAACAGGTGTTCCATTAGAGCCTTTGTCCCAGCAGCGTAACTGTTAAGAACATGGTCAAACTCTGATCCTGAGGTTGTGATTTGCACAACGGGTTGGCCCAAATTCAGGATTTGTTTGAGCATCGGCTTTGGCAGCAGTTTGAAGTGGGTAAGCAAAATGAACCCGTCCACCTGATTTCGTACCAGATCGCTAAGACTGATCTGTTCCTCCTCTGGGGTTAACGAATTCCGGGACAAGTGGATTTCATACCCGGATGCAGTCGCTTCACTCTGTATTCCAGACAGTACATGTACAAAATGGGGGTTATTCAGAGTTGGAAAAAGGACGCCGATGGTTCTTGAAGTGCCACGACGTAATGTTTGGGCCCGTAAATCCGGCTCGTAACCAAGGGCGGCGATGGCGTCGAGTACTTTTTGGCGTGTCTCTGCCGCAATAGGAATGTTTTGGTCAGGTTGCCCTCTTATGACGAAAGATACCGTAGACCGGGAAACTCCTGCCAATCTTGCCACGTCTTTTTGCGTAGGGCGTTTCATATCATTACTCTCATCTGGATGTCTAAACACGTCTTATTGTCACTACCTGCGCCGAGGCTGAATCTGCGATATCCCGCTGTCGATGGGTTGCAGCACCACTGTGCCTTCAGTTTCAGTCTTCGGCAAGGCGCTCCATCAGCCTTTGACGGCCCCTGCTGTCAGGCCGCGGACGATCAGTCTATTAAGGAACAAGTATATAATCAGAGTGGGCAGAATTGACATAGCAATAGATGCAAATGTCGGCCCCCACTCGCGCTGCCCGAAGCGCCCGACGAAGTCCAGCAGTCCAGTCTGTATTGTACGTAAGTTCGTCGAACTGATAAATGTCAGAGAGAGAAGCAGGTCATTCCAGATGAAGAAGAACTGGATTAAGCCCACTGTATATATCGCATTTTTCATCATGGGTACTGCAACATACAGGAAGACCTGATAGATATTCGCGCCATCCACCACAGCGGCTTCCAGAATTTCATAGGATAATGATTTCAGATAACCTGTAATCAGGAATATCGACAGCGGAAACGCGGACACCACATAAATCAGTATCAGCCCCCAATGATTGTCCAGCAACTGCGCTCTGTAAAACATCGTGTATAACGGCAGCAGCACCATTTGACCCGGGATTAAGATACCAGCCAGAAACAACAACAAGGCACCATTTTTGAACCGCCAGCGCATGATCTCGATACCGAACGCAGTTGAGGCGCTCAAACTGAGAATCAGGATAAGCGATGGGATGGTTACAAGCACACTGTTCCTGAAATAAATGCTGAACTTGCCAGATGTCCAGGCGTCAATATAGTTCTGGAAATAAAAGCCCTCTGGAAATGCATAGATGGGACGCAGGTTAAATTCGTGAGGCGCTTTAATCGAAGATGTAAGCAGCCACAGGATTGGATAGATGGCAATAATCATCAGGATAACAACAATTACTCCCCCAAGAATATTCGGCGGACGCCTGAATCGTCTGCCAATGACCGGACTGTGCTTCTCGATTGATGGCGAAACCTGGTAAGATGTGTTCACGGGTCTTTGCTCCGGCTAATGCTTAAGAAATATTGCGGCGGGCGAGCCGATACAACAAGACGGTCACGAGCAGGCACTCCAGTGTCAGAACCAGTGCTATAGCACTTCCATAACCATACTGGTTGGCGGTGAAAGCCGTTTTATACATATACAGTGTGAGAGGAGTCGTGGCCTTTCCTGGCCCACCGCCAGTCAGGGCTAATATCGAATCAAACACTTTCAGGGTGCCATTCAAACTGAAAATGATCGAAGTCACGAGGACAGGTCGGAGCAAGGGTGTAACGATGCGCTGAATCAAGCTCCACCCATGCGCACCGTCCATCCTTGCTGCTTCAATGACCTCATCAGGTATATCCAGAATACCAGAGTACAAAATGATGGCATAGAAACCCATCGCCTTCCAGATATCCATCACAATGACAACGAACGAAGCAGTGCCGGGCTGACCAAGCCAGGGCTGAATCCAGGTATTCAGCTCAAGGGAATGGAAAATGGCGTTGACCAGTCCATACTGTGGGGCGATTTCAAACAGTTTAATGAAGATCTGCGCGACTGCTACTGTGGGCAGGACAACCGGAAAAAAAAGGATTGTTCGAACAAACGTTGCTGATTGCTTCAGGTAAAAGACGTATAGCAGGGCCAGACCATACCCCAACACGATCTGCCCTGCTGTTACAACTATAGCGTAACGCAGACCGAAAGATAGACTGTAAAAGAAATCCCGATCTCGCAGCAGTCTGCTGAAATTATCCAGGCCCACGAAACGGAACCCGCTCAGGATGGTGCCTTCCTGAAAGCTGTAGACAAGTGACCAGATCACAGGCACCAGAACGATAATACAGTAGATGGCGAATGCAGGGCCTACAAAGAGCAGGATGGCCTTTCTATCAGCTAGTATCTTGTGCATTACCACACCTCCTGGGCAGATGCTGTCATGTTGCCGGGGACAAGCGCGCTAACCCGCCTGTCCCATACATATGGAAAACAGCTGTATAACGTGCGATCAGCGCCTGTGGACGCAGTTTATTGACCTTCTTCGTCAATCGCTCTCTGGATATCTGCCATATATTGTTCAGCCGTATACGAATCGTCGGAGATCAGTAGCTGTACATTGTCGCTGACCACAACGTTTGCTGGAGGGTAATTGACATAGGATTCGAATGGCAGATAGGCGTTTTGGGCGGAAGCCAGTTTGTCCAGGACAAGCTGAGTTAGCGGCGTCAGTTCGCTCGGCGGGTTATCAACCCGAAACGGCGTAATCATGCCTAACTCACTCATCGACCGATCACCATACTGACTAAAGACGCATTTCAGCCATGCGCCCACATCCTCGTTGTATCCAGCCGCTGAGACGCTCGCTACGGTTCCTACGTTTATTGAATAGTCGTCCATTGTGCCTACACCACCATCGACGAGCGGCATATTGAAGAAACCGACGTTATCTATCCCGATCAGGGTCTTCTCGGGATCATTAAAGCTGCGCAGCTCCCAACTACCCATGAAATACATTGCAGCCTGACCCTGTAGGAACTGA
>JBGSXK010000436.1:0-5001 GCA_041751455.1 Anaerolineae bacterium | reverse complement strand
GCTGTTCCCCATCCCACAGGCCATTGTGCAGATACAGATAGCCAATTTTTGCCATGTCACGGGCACTCAGCCAGAGTTCAGCCCCACCAATAGAATAACCGCTGCTATCCGCCAGCCATTGATACTGCGTGATCCCAAGTGGCGTAAATAAATATGCTTTCGCGTAGTCAAGTAACGAAACGCCAGTCACTCTTGTAAACAGGCCAGAGATAAGATGTGTATCTCCCGTACTATAGCGCCATGCTGTACCCGGCGGCGATGCTACGGAGAGGCCGATAATATCACTCATATGATCGCGTTGGTTCGTGGCCAGCGCATAGACTGCTGTACCCTGTTCGCTCCAATCCAGCCCTGAACGCAGCGTGAGAAGATGAGCCAGAGTGATTTCTCGTTTATCTCCATTCGCCCCATTCAGGAAATATTCGGGAAAGACAGAAGCGAATGTGATATCCAGATTATAGAGATCGCCGTTTGCCAGTGCCATGCCTACCAGCACGGAAGTCACGCTTTTGGTGACAGAACGCACACTAAAAAGGGTTTCAGCATGGAAGTTTTTAGAGTAATGCTCAAATACGATGTCCCCACCGCGTACCACCATAAGACTCTGAAGGTAGGGCAGGTATATCTGCACATAGGCTGGAATTTGTGCCAGCATGATAGGATCGAGGCCATGTGTTTCTGGGGGAGCAGTGCGCCAGCCCGCTGCCGGCCAGACTTCGTCATCCCTTTGCGCTATGACAGGTTCCAGCACTGTCACCAGCACCAGCATCAAAAGACAAAGTTGTAATGTCTTCCACATCATTGTTTCTCACTTTCAGGCTCACACTCATTGTAGAGATATTCTGGCCACAGCGCTGAGGCAAAATTCGCCAGCATGATAACAATTTGTATATAATCACAGTATTTACCTATATTAATGTCCACATTAATGATACTGACTTCGGAGAGTAGATCATGCCCCCCCAAAAGACCACTGAACCCCTGCGTATTGGCCTGTTTGTCGGACGTGAATGGTCATGGCCACCCGCATTCATTGAAGAAGTCAATCGCCGCGATAAGGGGGTGATCGCAGAGTATATTAAGATTGGCGGCACATTGATGAACGAACCCTGTCCCTACAGGGTGATTGTGGACCGTATTTCACATGAAGTGCCCTATTATCGCTCTTACCTCAAAAATGCCGTGCTGCAAGGTGTAAAGGTCATCAATGACCCGTTTATGTGGACGGCAGATGATAAATTCTTTGGCGCGTCACTGGTGGATAAGCTGGGAGTCGCCTCGCCTAAGACTGTCGTGCTGCCCAATAAGGATTATGTGCCGGGGATCGTGCATAATGAAAGCCTGCGCAACCTGGAATATCCGCTGAATTGGGATCGGATTATGGAACAGGTCGGCGGGATGCCCTGCATCCTCAAGGACGCACATGGTGGCGGCTGGCGGGATGTTTATGTGGTGCATTCCAGAGAAGAGCTGATCTGGCGTTATAACAGTAGTGGTCTGCTGACGATGATCGTACAGGAGTTCATCAATTGGGAAAATTACGCGCGTTGTATGTGTCTGGGGCAGGAAGAGGTGCATGTGATGAAGTACGATCCGCGTACCCGCGAGTATTACGAGGAGCATGATTTTGACGACGCGCTTCATCAACGATTGATGGAAGACAGCAGGAAGATCTGCCGGGCCTTTAACTACGATATGAACACGGCAGAGTTTGCCATTAAAGATGGCATACCCTACGCGATTGATTTCATGAATCCTGCACCGGATATGGATGTAAATTCGTTGGGCAAAAAGCACTTTGAGTGGATGGTCACGCATATGGCTGATATTACGATCAGGCTGGCACAGTCGAAGCAGGCCACTGCTGACCGTTATACGTGGGGCAGAATGGTGGAGTCGTTGTCTGAGAAACACCCGGTAGAAGGCTGATCGCGATGATTCAGGAAGCCATTGATCGCTATCACGGCTTGCTTACTGATGAGATGGTATCACAGACACATGAGGCGCTGCAAACCGATCTGCGTGCCCGCCGCCTTTATTTTGGCGAAAGGCCGTTGTGTCGTGTGTTACGTCCGCATTTTTATCTGGCGGAACACTGGCATTACCTTAAGCAGCGCTCCGAAATCATCCTGCGAGCGTTTGCCAAAGTTCATGCCGCCTGTATGGAACGCAGCGACCTGCGCGCCCAGCTTGACCTGGAACCCTATGAAGAAAACCTGTTCAGCCTGGATTATGATACCGAAGTACCTTGGACAACCTCGCGCCTGGATGCTTTTTTCCTCTCTGATGAACTTACGCTGAGTTTTGTGGAATATAACGCCGAGACCCCTGCAGGTATTGGTTACGGGGATGAACTGGCGGCGGCCTTCCTTGAGCTAGAGCCGATGAAACAGTTTCAGCAGTATTACGAAGTGCAGAGCTTCCCCGGCCTGGGACATCTCACCGGGGCGCTGCTGCACGGGTATCGCAGTTGGGGCGGCACAGAAAGCCCACAGATCGCTATCGTTGATTGGGCGGATGTGCCTACGCTCAATGAGCATGAGATCACGCGCGATTATTTCGAGCGCCAGGGACTGCCAACCATCCTGGCCGACCCGCGCGCGATGGAGTATCGTCACGGTAAACTGTGGGTGGGCGATTTCCGTGTGGATATGATCTACAAAAGAGTGCTGGTGAGCGAACTGGTTCAGCGTATGGGTATGGATAACCCGCTTATTCAAGCTGTTCGCGATCATGCAGTGCTGATGACTAATTCCATCAGCGCTAAACTGCTGGCGAAAAAGGCCAGCCTTGCCCTGCTGAGCGATGAGGCGAATGCCTCTCTGTTTGATGCCGAAGAGTGTGAAGCGATTGCCGCACATATCCCATGGACAAGACGAGTCTTTGAACGAAAAACGACGTACCAGAGTCAGTGGGTTGATTTGCTGCCTTTTATCGCAGAGCATCGTGATCATCTGGTGCTTAAGCCCAACGACGAATATGGTGGTAAGGGTGTGGTTATGGGTTGGCAGGCAACAGATGAGCAATGGCAGGCAGCCATGCGTGATGCGTTGACGCATCCTTATGTGGTGCAGGAGAAAGTCAAGGTCGTTTATCGGGATTTTCCAATGCTGCTGCCAGACGGCACACTGGACATCAGCCCGCGCTTTGTCGATGCTGACCCCTATGTATTCTACGGGAAAACTGTGGGCGGCTGCCTGACACGGCTCTCCTCTGAGGCGCTCCTCAATGTCACTGCTGGCGGTGGCTCGGTTGTGCCAATGTTCGTCTTGAGAAAGAAAGACTGAACCATAAAGAGGTTGAAAGTAACGAGAATGGATACCTTGTCCTTATCCCTTTCAACCTGGCGTTCTTTGTGAGTCCAAAATTAGGGTGCTGCCTTGTTTAGTGCTTTCACGCCAGCTCTCAGGACTTCGATAATGCGATCTGTATCATAGATACAGCCTGTCCATGTGCCACCGCTGACTTCCTGCAAGGCTGCCCACAGGCGGGTATCGTCCGGCAGCAGGGGGTGCGGTGCGAGGTCGAGGTGAGGTTCCCGGCCAGCGAGTATTTGGGCGGCAATTTCTGGCAAAAGTTCACCTTCGGCTGTGCCCACAAAGTTAATCTGCCCCTCCAGGTTTCCGCGATCAAGATAAATCTCGATGAGGTCGCCATCGCGCAGTTTGCCGATGGGGCCACCCGCCAGCGCCTCTGGGCCGATATGCCCAAAACACGCGCCTGTCGAAACCCCGGAGAAACGTGCATCGGTCAGCACCGGAACAGATTTGCCCCAGGGGATGAATTTGAGTGCTGAAGTGACCTGATACGTTTCTTCCATCCCCGTGCCCGATGGGCCAATGCCGATCATCACAATGACATCACCGGGTTTGATCGGATGTTCAGTCCGGCCTTTAATGGCCTGTACTGCTGCCCGCTCCGAGGTGAACACACGCGCCGGGCCGCGGTGCCGGTAGACTTGCTGGACATCGATTACAGAAGGATCAATCGAGGTGGCTTTAACTACTGACCCCTGCGGCGCGATGTTGCCGGTTGGGAAGATTACCGTGCTGCTCAGGCCGTGGCTGTGGGCGGTGTCTGCATCCATAATCACCGCATCCGGGTTGATCTTGTCGGCAGCAGCCAGCCTTGCGCGCACCTGCTGGCGACGTTCACTGCCCTCCCACCAATCCAGCACTGTATCCAGTTTTTCGCCTGTCACGGTCAGGACATCGGTGTGGAGTAATCCCATACGACGCAGGTGCAGCATGACTTCTGGCACACCACCCGCCATAAAGACCTGTACCGTGGGAAAGTTCTGCGGGCCGTTAGGCAGCGCATCGACCAGACGCGGCGTACTGCGGTTCACACGATTCCAGTCCTGTACGGTGGGCTGCTTCAGCCCGGCGGCATGAGCAATGGCCGGGATATGCAGCAGCAGGTTGGTTGATCCCCCAAAAGCTGCGTGAATCAGCATGGCATTTTCCAGCGCAGCGGGGGTGAGGATGTCAGCCAGGGTGATGCCCTCCGCCGCCAGGCGCAGCAACGCCAGTGCGGAGCGGTGCGCCATTTCCAGCCAGATAGGCTCGCCGGAGGGCGCAAGAGCGCTGTGCGGCAGCGAAAGCCCGAATGCCTCACCGACGACCTGGGCCGTCGCCGCAGTGCCCAGGAATTGGCATCCACCACCGGGTGAGCCGCAGGCGCGACAGCCCATGGCCGCCGCGTAATCCAGGCTGATCATGTCATGCGCGAAGCGCGCGCCAATAGTTTGTACTGCGCCTGCGTCTTCCGCTTCTGCAGCCGGCAGCGTTACCCCGCCAGGGACAAGCACACCAGGCAGATTGCCGCATCCGGCCAGCGCCAGCATCATAGCTGGCAGCCCCTTATCGCAGGTCGCCACGCCCATCACCCCGGCCCGCTGGGGAAGCGAGCGAATCAGGCGGCGCATGACCAGCGCAGCATCATTACGGTAAGGCAGGCTGTCCATCATGCCCGGTGTGCCCTGGGTGCGGCCATCGCACG
>JBGSXK010000435.1:0-2193 GCA_041751455.1 Anaerolineae bacterium | reverse complement strand
CTGGACGGCTGCCCTGTGGGATGATGATGATGACTCAAAATATGGTCAATTCTGGTATGTGGCTTATCACACGCTGTCCTGGCTCGACCTTTACCTGACCGGCTCCTCAGAAGGCTTTGCACCCCCTCCCCCGTTTATCCGTGGGGCATTACCGGAAAAGCCGTATACGAAAGATGAGATTATGACCTATCTCAAAGAGTGCCGGCGGAAATGCCAGACCGTCATCGAAGGCTTAACGGATGAGAAAGCCAACCAAATCTGCACGTTTAAATGGATGGCACCGACTTTTCTGGAGTTACAGCTTTACAGTATGCGTCACGTTCAGGAACATGCAGCGCAGTTGAATTTGACGCTGGGGCAGAATGGCCTGACCGCTTGTGACTGGGTTTCGAAGGCCAGGGATGAAACCTTTTAACACGGCATCCTGGGCTACAGGCTCACTGCATCACGTCTGAGCAGCTCATGAGCCTGTTTTGTAACAGCCTCTAACTTCAGGGGTAATGATGAAAGTGCTGACGTTGAACCCGGTGAACGCATGGTGGTTGGCGCAGCACGAGCTTGCATCAGGGGTGGCTAAAAGGGCAGCCAGGGGTAAAATGAGGACGTGTGTTCTATTTATGGGAGGCAGAGACCGATGGTGGCAGTAGAGTCTGGTTTTGCGGAGATCAACGGCGCGAAGATTTATTATGAGGTGGCAGGCGAGGGGCACCCTTTCCTGATGGTTCACGCCGGAATCGCCCACAGGTCTATGTGGGATGACCAGTTTGACTTTTTCGCCCAGAAGTATAAGGTCGTGCGCTATGATATGCGTGGTTTTGGGGAGAGCCTGCCTGTTGGGGGCGATTACCAGCGTCATGAGGACCTTCGCGCGCTGCTGGATTTCCTCCAAATTGACCATGCTTATCTGATGGGCTGCTCGATGGGTGGGGGGGCGTGTATGAATTTCGCGCTGGATTATCCTGATAGAAGCGACGCGCTGATTATGGTCGGTTCGGGGCCGGGCGGCTTCTCTTATGATGATTGGTCGCCATCGCCGCTGGACGAGGAAATGGAGGCTGCGTATGAGAAAGGCGATATGGAGCGCGTTAACGAAGTGGCCATGCAAATCTTTGTCGATGGCAAAGGCCGCACGCCCGATGAGGTTAACCCGGCGCTGCGAAATAAGGTCTACGACATGAACATGATCGCGCTGCGGAACGCAACGCTGCTGGGCAAAGATGTCCCTCCGCCCACTTCCGCCTCCCAACGCATCGGAGAACTACAACTGCCTGTGCTGATCGTCGTGGGTGATTTAGATGAAGAGTACACCGCCAGGGCTGCTGATTTCATGGCAACGCATATCCCCGGTGCGCGCAAAGTCGTCATGGATGGCACGGCGCATTTACCGAACATGGAATTCCCGCAAGAATTCAATGCTCATGTACAGGCGTTCCTCGACAGCCTTTAAAGAACACTGAGCGAGCTGTCACCCCTGCTGAAAGTGCGGTTCTCCTGCCCCTCTCCAAAAATGGATGGGGGCAAGACTCCTGCCATGCTTATCAGCTACTCCCACGATTTGTCCTCTCTTGACAGCAGACAGGCGCTAAGCTACCCTTTTTCATAGATGATGGTGAGGTTCTACTGTATGCAGATCAAACGCGACTATTCGCAGCCGTTTTTCAGTTCGCGCCGCCGGAGACGAACTGGTGGGCGATTTCTGTTCTTTTACGGCCTGTTTATTGGCGCGATTCTGATGTTTACGACATGGCAGTTTGACCGCCTGCAACTGGCGGCGCTGGATGTGATTGGCCTGGCTCCTACGGCCACCCCTTACGCAAGTACGCTGGCGACGCAGGGCGCGCAGGCCTTTATGGCAGGCGACCTGGAGGAAGCCGCGACACTTTTCGAGCAGGCTGTGCTGCAACAGTCGGACAATATTGATTACCTGTATGAGTATGGCAAGCTGCTTATTGAACTGGATCGCTCAAAGGAAGTGCTTGAACCGACGCTGCTGAACGAACCGATTGCAGATCGCGTGATATCACTGGCCCCGCGTGACCCGCGTGGTTATGCGCTGAAGGCGAAGGCGCTGGTGTGGCAGGGTTTCTATGCCGAGGCGATCCCGGTTGGCGTGGCGGGACGCGAGATTGACCCGAATTTCGCGCCGCTGCTGGCGGCGATGGCCCGCGCCTACAGCAATATCGGGCGTTACCA
>JBGSXK010000434.1:0-2555 GCA_041751455.1 Anaerolineae bacterium | reverse complement strand
ACCATCGCGCCGGAAGGCGCGCATAAACGTATTCAGTGCGCCTCCATGGGTAATCCATCTGTCTCCCCGGACAGAATGACTGCCTTCCTGAAAGCGCGTCGTAATAGCAAAAACCCCCTGTGGTGAAATGAGTACGTGCCGCGCAGGAAGATGATAATAATTGTAGAGAATGCTTTTGTTGCTCAGGCCCTTCAGGCCGTCGCGCAGTGCTTTCTCTGGGCGTGGTTCTCGTATCCACAGGTTGGTCATACGCACCGAGGCCAGCGTCGCGACAAGACCGATGGGCAGCAGGAAAAGCGGCAGCACTGCGACAAGGGTATTGGTCTCGACACGAGGGTCAAAGTTGAAGTTGACGATAAACGCCGCTATCAGAACACCGAAACTGAAGAAAAACAGGTATTGGGCAATGCGCCTGTTCCGCTGAATCAGCTTTTCATTGGTTTGTACACGCATGGCGCGCCCATCCTTTCGGCTGCAATTAACCGGGTATGAAGTAAGACAGAAAGCCGCCTTTACTGACATCTGCACAGATCAGATTGCCATAGCGTACCGAGGTCAGTATTTCCCAGCGGCGCGGCGCGCCAAAAGCGATCCCCACCACCGCACGTTCCAGGTCTTCTGCATCAGGCTGGATGCAGTGCGTCACTCCACGTGGCAGGAATGATGCAAGGACATTGCCATTGGTATCAAAAATGGTGATTTCGTAGAGAAGCTGCCTGCGCTGGTAGCCTGTCGGATTGGCAGGTGAGTAACCTGCCCAGCTCAGACGGCAGTTGAATGAATAGGAGTTGTTGTAGAATACACGCTGGTCTTCGATGTCCCGGTAAAATGTGTCACAGCCGGGTTCGGGGTACTGGCGCATAATGCTCATGTCAGGCTGTCCAGCATTGATGATCTGGCTACCTGTGCCACCGGGGATGGTTCCCGTGCTGCCATCCACACTGCTAATCTCTGCTGTGATACGTGCCTTGCCGTTCAGGTTGATATTGACAGGCGCAGAACCATCTGCCGGGCCGAGAATCTCGGCTGAGCGCAGGTCATTGACGCTGAAGCGGCCACCCGGTGTCCACGCCCAATACGTGAGCACTGACGCGCCGGAGGTGTCCGCCAGGAAGCGGAAATCAACAGGGAGATAGAAGCCAATCCAGACCACGGGCTGGTTCACGACTACTGGCTCGGCAAAATCGTAGACAAAGGTCCCGGCCTGGGTGATATTGACCTGTGTCTGGCTGACTAAGCGCGCATCAGCAGGTGAGCCGCTGTTGGCATCTTCATAAATCAGCAGGTCGATAGACGCGCCGGGGACGGGTGTATTGACCTCGATACTTACACGATCAATGGCAGCGGGCAGAGTCAGGTTAAGCGAGGATAGATCAAAGCCATTCATCACCAGCGAAGGTTCGCCAGAAATAAACCATACCGTACTGTCTGTGCCAGAGTTAATGTTCAGTATCACATCCCCGGCCTGCGCCGGGAGTACGATACAACCCAACATTATGAGCAGCAGCAGCATCCATTTTTTTGAATTGGGCATGAGATTTCCCTAAGCTTGTCCAACATCTATAAGATGGTAACACTCTCGTGTATAATTCGCGCCGTTATTGTAAGGAGAATGTGGGTGTTGGTCAAGCAATACCGGGACAAATATATTATAGTGGGCGTGTTTCTGCTTTTGGCGCTGGCTATCTGGCTGCTGCTGATGCGGGAGTTTCGGTTGGATGACAGCTTTATCACCTATCGATATGCGCGCAATCTGGCAGGTGGAGCAGGGCTGGTTTACAACGCCCATGATGCCGTGCTGAGCACCACCGCACCTCTGTATGCCATACTGCTGGCCGCTGGTAGTTTCCTGATTACCGATTTTCATGTGCTTGGCGGTTTGATTGGCGCACTCTCGATTGGGCTTGGCGGCGGGCTGATGTATACGCTGCTGCCTGCGCGTATCCCTGCATTCTGGCGTGGTTGGGGTGGGCTGTTGTATGTCCTGAGTACACCCTTGTGGTTGGCACTGGGCATGGAGACCCCATTGTGGATACTACTGGTACTGCTGGCGGTCTGGTGTGCCCAGGCAGGGAGATGGGCTGCATCCGGGCTGGTGATAGGTGTCGCGGTACTGGTGCGGCCTGATGCGGCACTGCCGGGCGTTTTGTTGGGGATTGCTATTCTGGGTATAACCTTTAACCAGAGCCATACTCGCCGGTATAAATGGCATTCGCTGCTGGCCTATATCATTGCAGCGGTGATCCCGGTGCTGTGCTTTGCGATCTGGGGGTTATTCACTTATGGCTCGCCTCTGCCAGTTACACTGGGCGCAAAAAGTGCACAGGCAGAATTAGGGATTACCGGGTTGGGTGTGCACGTGGGCACATTGGAAGGGCTGCGCTTGATTGTGGGCAGCCTGCTGGTACAAAGCCCTCTTTATTTATTATTAGGTTTACTGGCTCTGATGGGACTATGGGCAAGGCCTACATGGCCGATAGTGCTTATCGCATTATGGGGGGCGCTGCATCTTCTGACTTATGCTGTGCTTGGGATAGCGCCTTACCGCTGGTATT
>JBGSXK010000433.1:0-4384 GCA_041751455.1 Anaerolineae bacterium | reverse complement strand
TCCTCTTATTGTAAAGCATATCCCCATTGCAGACAGACCGCCTCGCGTAAATTCATAGAGCTTCCTCGTGCTGGAAACGCAGACCATCGACCGGGGCGAAAACGCCGGGACGCTCAAGAGCGGTGAAGCTCCGCGCTACGTGCGGCGGGTGGTGGTGCGGGGGAGTAAGAAGCTGAAAGCGATGCTTCAGTAATAAACTCACTTCACCTGTTGCAAATCCACAAAATATTATTAACTAAACTATGCATTGAGTATCTATTTGAGAAATCAGTTCGGACTTGAAGAAGGTGGTATAACTCAGCAAGAGCTGCAACGATCGGTGACGGAAATCCGTAAATCATTTGACGGACAGCCAAAATTAGAGGAGTCCAATTCTGATGACAAATCAATCAACAGTCAGCATCAACATTGTGCAGGGAACACCGGACGCGAACGAAGCGAAAGCCTTTGCTGACCTGGGAGATATGGCAGCCGGCGGGCTGTTCGCCCAAATGCTCGGTGCAGTGTCAGCACGTTTGATGCAACGGATGTACATGCAGCCCGAAAACGAGATGAGCTTTCAGCAAACTCACTTTGCCTATGTTGATGGCAAGATTGCAGGCATGTGCAATGGTTACAGTGCCGCACAGAAACAACAGATCAGTTCCCGGTCGATCCGCTTGATGTTGCAATACGCCAGGTGGCATGTGGTACGGATGCTCTGGACCTACATCCGCCTTCGTCATATCGTCGACTTCGCGCAGCAGTTACCTGACGACACCTTTTACATTCAGATGCTGGCGACCTATGCGCAATTTCGCGGCCATGGCATCGGCCAGCAATTGCCGGCACACGCGGAAGCACAGGCAGGCGCGCACAACTGCCACACACTCGCACTGGACGTGGATATGACTAACACGAACGCTATTCGGGTCTACGAGTATACCGGCTTCATAGTGGCGGGTCGTTCCCCTGTCAAGACACGATATGGTAGACCGATAGGTATGCAGCGAATGGTTAAACAAGTTAGAACTTAAGTGAATTGTTTCTACACCTATTTGAAATAGTTTTATGGATGCGGACAGCCACTTCTTATTATAATTGTTAAAAAGGCAATTGCAAAAGAGGAGGGCAAGACACTTATGGCAACCTGGCAAATCTCACGGGGCAAGATGCTAATCTCAGAAGTTGAAGAGTACCTAGACAGCGAAGGTGGCCGCATGTACCGCCCCTATGTGCGCTATAGTTACGATGTGAATGGGCGCAAGTACACCAGCGACAATGCGTATCGAATTGCCTATGGAACCGCCTCACGTAGGGAGATTACACGCTTTGTGAAAGATCACCGAGCAGGTAGCGTAGTCAAAGTGTATTACGACGTACGCAACCCCGAACGTGCTTACTTAGTGGACAATATAGTAATGACAACGCTGATCATGACGATAATGTCCACCATCATAGGTTTTACAAGCTTTCTGGTGATCATCGGCGGGATTTTTTTCCTCGTTCTGTCGATCATGAGCTTGTTTCTCTGAGACAAGATTTTCGCCTCTACAGCCGCTTTTCTTCTCGCCTGCCCTGTTGTCTTCAGGTACTGTGGCCGCTTCCGTTTGCAGTGCCACAAAATGCCCGCTCTGCTGTAGTTGCTGACGCTCATGGAGAGCTATCGGCGCCCTCATCTGTAAAGCACTGTGTATGGTAGCCGATTTATCTAACCCCCACTATGCTACCAGCACCTCAAGTGCCGCCTGTTCATCAGCCGAAAGCCGCACCGTAAACCTGTAGTCACGCACTACAGGTTCGCGCAACGTCTCTAGTTGGTCTTCCCGGACAGCGAATGCCGTCACCGAATAATTCCAATCTCTTAACCGGATGGAGATAACATTCGAGCTTGGCGAAACACTCATTACACAGGCTCAGGTCGTTCACCGGCTTGCACAGATCACAGTCTACACAGATTGTGTCGATGATGATCCATAGTAGCATCAACTTTCACCGATCAGGTAATCCTATAATCAGGTGAGTTTTATCAATCAGGTAGAGATGCTTTACAAGATGCAAATTCAAGGAGGACTTACTAAAGAAACACCACGATAAGTGTTCCAGCAACTGTCAGTATCATGAACCAGTTGACGCAAACTCACCTCTGTAAACTTGCATCTTTGCCACTAATTTGTCACGCAATCCAGCCATCCAAGCTGGTTCCCCCTGTGGATTCACAGGTGTAAGCGCTCGATATAACTTCGCAAATGTAACTAAACTATCGAGTCGCATGAAGACTGGGATAAGATTTAATTCTTCTTGTTCTAGTTGTCGTACTTTTCGATAGCCCTTGATAAATTGTAGAAAAGATGCGTTCTGCAAGTCTACAGAACTTGCACCATCTTCGAATAAGTCGCCTAATGCGAGGGCTATATCAGCCACGTACCAATGGTATGCACTGTCATCGAAATCTATAATGCCTGCCGTGTCTCCGTCCCAGATAATATTGTCTGGCTCAAAATCATAGTGAACGAGACCAAAGTTATTGTCATCAATCCTAATTTGACTGAGCTGTTCTTGTAACTTGTTGAGAGTTCGCAAAGCCTCTTTTTCTTCAGCAGGTAGAACTTCAGAAACCATTTTCAGAAGATCGCGCCAGCTTGGCCTTTCAGATACCGATATTTGTGCTGATGCATTGTGAAGATTGCCTAAAGCGCTTCCCCATTGAGTAAATTGCGCTGGTGTAAGTTCATCGATCTCCAATTGATCGCCCTTTAGCGCCTCAAACGCCACCGCATGAAATATGCCCAGTTCCGTGTCCACACTTTCGACCTCATTGCCAATTAAAGAACGGATGGGTTTTGCGACACGAATGCCTCTTTCAGCAAGCAGTTTGATATAATTCATCTCTGCGCGGATTTTCGTAACTGAACGCTCATTAGTGTGATTAAACCGCAGAATACAATCTTGATCTTGATGCTTGAAGAAGAAAACAAAATTAGCACTTGCGCGCCAATACCTCGTATGACCCTCATCATGATCCCAATGTTGCAATATTTTGTCTGCAAGAGGACTTGCCCACTGCTCATTGACTGTGGCAACGACTGCTTGCATTAAGCTCAGTGGCATCATTTAGCACAGTTCCCCTCTGAATAGAAAAAGGTTTGACCAGCATTCACGGTATTATAGCAAGGTTACAAAAAAACTTAACCCCGGCGGTGTGCCGGGCATTTGTTTACAGATCGAAATCAGGTGTAGCAGGTTCGACCTTCGGATCGTCCTCATCCTTATCGAACGTAGTGTATTGCTGAATCTTGCGGGATACGCACCAGCGCACGCCTGCCATTGCTCGCAAGCTCGAAGGGCGACTGGATGCGGTCGAGGAGCAGCTTCAACGCCAGAGCGATCTGCTGGAAAAGATGGTGTCCTACTTCAAACGCAAACGGAGGCTTAGGGCATGGACAGAAAACTGATGTGCGCGGCGGCAGGGTGCGATTCTGGCAGTTGACCTCCGAATCGTTTGTTGAGACAGTTGAGCCATCTGCGCCAGTCACGTCACAGGGCAATGAAATAGTGACTTACTCTCCTCTCAAGCTGTGCTGTCCGCAGTCGAGATGGTAGAACCGCCCAGACCGGCTTCGCGCGCTCGAATGGCGGCTTGCGCCCGATCAGCAACCTGCAACTTGCTAAAGATGTTGGACACATGATTGCGTACCGTTTTCATGCTGATGACCAGTTTTTCGGCGATTTCAGCGTTCGTCTGCCCGTCAGCAATGAAGGATAAAATTTCTCGTTCGCGCTCGGTTAATTCCGGGAAAATTTCTGTCCGAGATGCTGGCTCTAAACTGGCAAAGAACTGCATCAGCCGCGCCGCGATTTCGGGGCTAAATAATGATTCGCCATTGGCTACCGCACGCACCGCACGCAGCAGCACAGCCTGGTCAGCGCCCTTCAACACGTAGCCACGCGCCCCGACGCGCATCGCCGCAAAAACCGTATCATCATCCTGAAACATGGTTAGTACGATGATGCCAATATGTGGACTGGTTCGGAGAATCTGGCGTGTCGCCTCAATGCCGTTAAGGTCAGGCATCTGAATGTCCATCAGAATCACATCGGGCTGATGTTCGACAGCCAGCCTCAGCGCTTCCGTGCCGTTGGAAGCCTCGCCTACCACCTCAATATCCGGGATGGAAGCAAGCAGCGCTCGCAGACCATCTCGAAACAGGGTATGGTCATCCGCAATTAAGACCCGGATGGCTTCCATGCTTATCCTCCGGCAGTCGCGATATATTCGGATGATAAAGGCAGATGGGCTGTTATCCCTGTCCCGCCCTGTGGCAGCACTTCAGCAACACACATCCCGCCTAATTCCTCAGCCCGCTCACGCATCGAGGTCAGTCCCACGCCTGCCTGAACCCTG
>JBGSXK010000432.1:0-5070 GCA_041751455.1 Anaerolineae bacterium | reverse complement strand
TCACCGGGTTGGGGGCGACGGTGCATTGAGCATCCGGCACAAGGGTGATGGATACCTGCGCGGTGGGTGGTGCGTCGAGGGTGATGTCAAAGGTGTCGGTTGCGCCGCCTTCGACGATGTTGACGATCACGGGGGCTACGTTGATGGCGGCGATGTCGTTGTCGGTGATGTTGGCGGTTACGTCAGCGGGGTCGATGCCGTTGTAGTTGAGATCGGCGCTGACGGCGGGCTGCAGCACGATGTCGCAGGTGTGTGCGCCTTCAATGTCGGTGTCATCAACGGCGGTGACTGTGACAGCCACCGGGCCGACCTCACCAGCGGCGAAGACGATGGGATTGGGCGCGACGGTGCATTGACCATCTGTGAGCATGTTGATCGTGACCGTATCCAGCGGCGGGGTGGTTAATGCTACGTCGAAGGTGTCGGTTGCGCCGCCTTCAACGATGTCCGTGCTGCCGCCGCTTTCGGTGACGGTAATCCCGGCGGGTGTGGTGGGGGTGTGTATTATGCTGATTTCGTCGTATTCCAGCAGCGCAGGGCCGTTGAGTGAGGTTGGGACTTCCTGAAAAAACAGGAGCCGGATAGTCTGCCCGGCGAAGGCCGAAAGATCGGCGTTTACCGTGACCCAACCGGTATTTTGCACCTCGCCTTCGCAAAACTGCCCTGGCCCCGGCGTGACTATGCTGCAATTGACCCCGATACCCGTATCGAAGCGATGCAGCAGTTGCAGTGGGATGGCATCCACCGGGCCAAGAGGGTCTATGACACGGGCTTCCATGAAGCGGTTGAGAAACCATGATCCCTGGCTGTAATACTGGGCGCGGTAGGAGAAGGTAAAAGCAACTGTGCCACCCGCAGGAATGACGACATCCTGATACATATAAAACTGAACCAGACCGCCGCCGTTGCTTTCAAAGCCGCTGAGTGCGACAAAATCTCCGCCTAACGGCTGGGCAGGCAGCATGAATATATCACATCCGCTAAAGCCTATGGGGACTGCCATAAAGCCCGTAGGAATACAGTAGGGCGGTGCGAAGAAGAAATTCACCTGCGTTACCCAGCCGGTGAGATCGCCGGTTTCAAAGCCGCCGTTAACGATTAACTCCGCTTGAGCAGATACTGGGTCCGGCACAATTAGTCCCAGCACGCCAATAATAAGTGCCAGAGTGGTGTAAAGCATTATTCTTTGAATAGAATGAGACATTAGATTGCATCCCTCACCGCTCAAACCAGGCAGATTATGCCAGATGTGCCAGTATGTAATGATCTGTTATCTCAACTGTATCATAAGCTGTCTCTCTCAAAAATTTATGAATTTTCGAAATAATAGAGCAGGCTCATCGCCTGCTCTGTGGATTATCGGTATTTTATGGATATCGCTGCGAAATCAGCCGCCGCAGGTGCCCAGTGGTGCGGCGAAGTCGGCACTGAACCAGCCCTGGGTGTTGAGGTAAATGATGCGATACCAGCCTGGCTCGAATTCCGTTACTTTCCAGGTGGTGCGGTATGGCAGCACAGTCATGACTTCGCTGTTGATATCTGGCTCAGTACGCAGTCGCACCATTCGAGTCGTCGTCACACGGCAGTTGGACACATCCACTGTGCCGGGTGAGAGTGTCGTGGCGGGTGCAGCAGGTGTGCCATTCGTTGCAGAGGGTACGGCTGCCGCAGCGCCCACCCCGGCGGAAGGATTGAGTGCATCCGGGGCGATAATGGCCTTCGCACCATCCAGCGGCGCACCAGTCACCGGGTCGAGGTGATAGAGGTCTGGCCCGCCATACCATACGACAATGTAACCACTGCCATCTGAATAGAACGTGTTGAGCTGGTATTCGCCTGTGGTCAGTCGTGAGACAATCACCGGGCGACCTGTCGAGGGGTTAATGGCCTCACCGATGATCGTGTTCCGGTCTGACGGAATAGGGCCATTGGCGGGGATTTCTACAACCAACTGGCCGGGAACGATGCCTAAACGTGGAGTCAGCACCACGAATCTCTCAGTTTCCATATAGATCTGCACCGGGGCGCTGCAATCGCGGTGTGGACGGTTGTTAATGCGGGTCGTGGCAAAGTCGCAGGCCGCCACAGGCTGCTCCTGTGCCAGCGCCGGGATTACCAGCAGCAGTGCCAGCAGCAGTGCCAGTCCAACAGAAAATTTTTGTGTTGAAGATAAACGCATCTTCGTTCCTCCCTCAAAGTTCATTTGCGTCGTTATTATTTCCTAGACTCACGCGCTTGTCAAAAGCGAATGTAGTAAAGCAGGGTATTTGCGGCATCCAGTCTTTTGTTCATCGCTGTTCGCGTCAGGTTTCAAGGATCAGCCTGCGAGTTTGATAAAGCTGGCCATCGGTGAAGCCACGTTTACGATAGTATTCACGGGTGCCAATGGCAGAAATCACCGCCAGCTTCGCATAGCCATGCTGCCGCGCGATTTCCACGGCACGTTCGATCAACTGCTTGCCCAGGCCGAGATGCTGAGCTCGTCCCGGCGCGGAGTCGCCAATTTCCAGCGATTGGCCGTAGACATGCACCTCGCGGATCATGGCTGCACCATCGAGTTCATCGGTAATGGACGCTTCAGTGGGCAGCGACAGGCGGAGGAAGGCGGCAATGTCGCGCTGCGGCGTGATGTATTGCAGGAACAGCTCGCGACTACAACCAGCTTCATAGGCTACCTCATCCAATGATAATTCATCTGCCGTCACCTGCCGGTTACGGATCTCGCGTCCGCGAATATCCGGGCTGCGCGTACCCTGGTGGCGCAGTTCGTTTTCGACAAGCTGGCGGAAGTTGGTCATGTGATTGCCCACGACGATATCGGTGGAGGGAATATCACGCACGACCCGTGTCAGGCGGCAGTATTCCGGCGTGTTTTTAAAGCACTCAGCTAGCACATGCAGTAATTCTTCGTGGGTATAGGGTCGCCACGAGCCATCCTCATAGCGCTGCATGAGTTCTGCGCTTTCGATAAGTGAGCAGGGGTAGATTTTGAGTTCGTCGGGGCGGAAGTCTGCCTCGGCAAACATGCGCTGATAATCAGCAATATCCGCTTCGGGCGATGAACCATACAGGTTGGGCATCCAGTGGGCGTGAATCTTAAACCCGGCCTGCCGCAGCAACTTGACAGCACGGCGGGTGGCAGCCACGTCATGACCACGTTTGTTGAGCGCCAGCACGTGGTCGTTCAGGCTCTGAAAGCCAATCTGCACTTTGGTGCAACCCAACCGCCGGATGCGCAGCACTTCTTCCACGCTGATATGGTCGGGGCGGGTTTCGATCACCAGCCCGACACTGCGGCAGGCTGCCGTTTCGTTTTCTTGGTGGGCGGCTTCCAGCTCATCCCAGGTAGCGTATTCATCCACCGGGGAACGATCTCGCTGCCCCTGCGCGATCCCATGCGTCATTTCGTGAGCACGGCGCTGCTCGTCTTTGTAAATCGTCTGTACCACCTGGTTATAACTCTGGGCCATATCCAGCCCACGTACGCTGACCTCAGGGAGGTCACGCTGTGGGTGGAAAGGTGAATTTTCTTGCAGGGCGGCCTGGACTTCGGGACGGCGGTCTACACCTTTGCCGAAGTCATGTAGCGCATCAAAGGTGCGCTTGATGAACCAGACCTGATAGCTTTCGGGATAAAACGACCAGGTGCCGCCCAGGATGATGAGTTCGATTTTATCGGTGGGGTGCCCGTTATTGTAATAGGCCTGCAGTCGGGTATAGGTTTGCAGGTAGGGGTCGAAGCTGTTCTGCTCCGCCCGCTGCGCACCCGGCTCGTCGGAAAGGTAGCTTTTGGGCATTCGCACATCGTTGGGGCAGAAGATGCACGTGCCGGGGCAGGGGAACGGCTTGGTGAGGATCGTTACGGGTGTTACGCCGGAAATAGTGCGCATGGGCTTGCGACGCAGGCGTTCCAGCACTGAGTCATTGTAAGGCGGCAGGCTGTCTGTCCCGGCCAGCTCACGATAGGCATAAATCAATTCGCTACGCCCATAGAGACCGCCATCAGGGCGCGGATAACGGCGCACCAGCCTGTCCAGATTCTTAGAGCTGAGTTCTTTTTCAGCAATGGCGGCACGCAGCAGGCTGACCAGTGTTTCGCGGTGCTGGTCGAGGTCGATTTCGTACTGTTGGGGCATCGTCACTCAATCCTGTTTTCAAGTGCCCCATTGTACCAGATAGGCTCAGTTACTCGTAGATGCTGTCGTTGCGTGTACGCCGCTTAAGCTTCTGGTCGTATTCGTCACCACTGTCTTCCAGCTCCACTTCCAGCCCACCGATCCAGCCTGAAGTGAGGTTATAGGCAAAGGCCACCAGCAGACCGCTGATCGCGCCGCCGACCGCAGACATAACCACATAAACGATATAAAACACACACAGAAAGACGAGACTGACGCCGGAGAAAAGATCACCGCCAGAAGCACTGAACGAGGTGCCGGTGGAGCTGCTGGCAAACCCGGCAAATGCCCCGACAAACAGGGCCTGAAACCCAAAAATGAACAGGCCGAACAGGGCCGCCAGTACCAGCGAAATTACTGCCCCGACCTTCGCCGCAGACCCGACATTAATCCGTTTGATTGTAACCATTTTATCCCCTGAAGTATGAAAGTGACTTTAATCAGTATATACAGGAAATAAAAATCTGGTGTTGGTTACGCCTTTGTGGTTGAATCTGGCATATGAACAGTGAAACCATCTTCCGTCTGAATACCATCAATCAGGAATTTTACAGGGTCACGGCAGAGCGCTTTCATGAAACACGCGGGCAGCCTTGGCCAGGGTGGAACAGGCTGCTGCCGTATCTCAGTATGCCCTTGGCGGTGCTGGATGTGGGTTGTGGCAATGGGCGCTTTGGCCTGTTTTTGGCAGAAAATATAGGTGCAGAGCTGCGTTATCATGGCATGGATAACAATCCGGCGCTGCTGGCGAAGGCGCGGGATGCACTGGAGCATCTGCCCCAGGCGATCCTGGAAGAGCGGGATATTGTGGTAAACCTGCCGGATTCTGGCCAGTATGATCTGGTCACTCTGTTTGGGGTGCTGCATCATATCCCTGGCGCAGCCCAGCGGCAGG
>JBGSXK010000431.1:0-3786 GCA_041751455.1 Anaerolineae bacterium | reverse complement strand
CGTGGCCGCGCTGCCCCTGGCGGTGCTGGAATACGAGATCGAAATCGCCGAGCCGCTGGATGACGAAGCGCTGGAAGCGCTTTATGACTGGTGGGAAACCGACGAGCTGGATTGTGAAATTGCTTCGCGCATCTGTGATGTGCTGCTGGAAGCCTGGGAAGATGACCCATGCCGGAATCCCGATCATCCTTTCGCGCAGGAATACGAGGATTATTGCGACGAGGACCTTCTCGAATCTGACGAGGATGACGAATCAGATGACGAAAGCGACTATCCCGATGAGGCGGACGACGAATGGGAAGCAGACGAGGATGACACCACAGAGGATGATTTCTAACTTCTAAGAGCGTGCTTGTTAATGTCAAGTTACAACTGCTTATACGCTTAATCTCATCCCCAACCCCTCTCCATTTTGGAGATGGGGAGGAGTGGCCGCAGGCCAGGAGGGGGGAGGTCGCGCGGCACTGAATTGTTAAATTTGCAAACACCCCCTAACACCTTAACACCTCTCTCCCGTAAATAAATGCAGTATTTCTACCCATCCCGCGTTTTATAACACAGAACAGATCACACTTTTGGATGTCAGTTGCGCGCATGACCGACGAACAGGCGTTGATTGAGCAGGCACGGCACGACCCGGAAGCCTTCCGGGTGCTGTACCGGCGCTACTTCCCCCGTGTCTATGCCTATATGGCCTACCGGGTGGGGCGGGCGCAGGATGCCGAAGACCTGACCGCAGAAGTATTCATGAAAGTGGCGCGTGGGTTCGCTGGGTTTGAGGATCGCGGCGCGGGGGCATTTGCGGCGTGGTTGTTTCGCATCGCGCATAACACTGTGATGCAGTTCCACCGCCAGCCCCATAATCCCCTGCCGCTGGATGACCTGCCGGACATCCCCGGCGCAGACCCGTCGCCCGATCAGGCATTGCTGCGCAAGGAGCAGTTCGCCCGCCTGAGCGCCATGATCGCCGCGCTGTCGCCCCGCCGCCGCGAGGTGGTCACGCTGCGCTTCTTTGGCGGGCTGCGCAATCACGAAATCGCGGCGGCGCTGGGGCTGGATGAACGCACTGTCGCCGCGCATCTGTGCCGCGCGCTGGATGATCTGCGCCGCGAAGTAGAGCGAGAAGAGGCTGATGAACGAGAACCACGCCTACGATAAAGCGCTGCTGGAAAAAGTGGAGCGCCTGCTGCACGAGGGGCGTGCCAGCGGTGATGATCTGCTCGATTCGCTGGCCGTGACTCAGCCACAGGCCCGCGCTGACTTCCGGCAGGCACTCGAAGATCAAGTTATCGCGCAGCTCAGGCTGCACCAGGAGGAGCAGAAGCAGATGACCGCTTACCCAGAACTTGCCCTACCGAAAACCCGACGAAATTTCCGCCTGCCAGTGACACTCGCTGCCGCGCTGGTGATGATGATCGCTGCGATCAGCCTGTTTAGCAGCATCAGGCCGCCCACGCAGTCTGGTTTCGCAGCACAGGTGGAGACATCCACGCCGCTGCCCACGTCAGTTCCCGATGATATCGCGCTGACGGCGACCGCCATCATTGCTGGGGCGACAGGCACCGCCGAGGTCAATCAAACGGCAGCAGTGGAACCGATTTTCCTTACGGCGACCGCGATTGTTGCGGGCGCAACCGGGTCTGCGGAGGCGAGCATCATCCATGTGGTGCAGCCGGGGGATACGCTGGCGGCGATTGCGCTGGTGTATGGCGTGGAGGTCGAGGTGCTGCGGGCGGTGAATAATCTCACTGTGGATACCCTGGAAGTAGGGTACAGGTTGATTATCCCTCAAACAGAAGCGCCTGCCGTACCGCTTGATGTCACGGCGACTCCTATACCGCCAACAGTGCCACCACGCGCCGCCACAGCAGGGGCAGAATTGCAGCCGGCGGTAGTCGCCCGTTTCCCGCTGCCCGCGTATACCCGGCTGACCGAAGATATGCTCACGGTGATTTACTGGCCTGCTGGGAATGCGCCTGTGGGTTCAACAGGCGAGATCAGCACGCTGGTGGGGAAATATCTTCAGGCGGATATGAGGGCCTGGCAGCCTGTGACCTCGCGCGATGTGGGCGATACACCGCGTCCGCCCCATCTGACCGAGCAAATCGCGCTGCCCATGATCGAGCAAATCGTGCTGCCCAACGAAGGCTGGACGATGACCCTGGACACAAACGCTGCCTTCACCAGCATTGCAGTGACAATCACTGATGAGCGTTTAGGGGCGCTGCAACCGGGAGACACCATCTCCATCACCAGCGCGTTTATATTCCGCGAAAACGAAGATCAATCCCGGATTCAATTCCAGCCGCCCCCGGCATCGCCCGGCCAGATCGCAGGCGGTTACGGTACGCCCGTCTCACGCGGCGAGATTGTGAGTATTGAAAATGGGCTGTTGACCATGAGAGCTGCGACGCATGAATCCGCCGAGCTTTCCCACGCATTGGATGATGGCCTGCCGCTGACGCTGCATTTTGCTGCCGCTGATGCTTCTGCGGCCAGCCCGGTTCTGCCGGAGGGGACTATCGCGGTCAGCCTTCCGCTGGATGCGGTGGCTGCCGCCGAGTCTGGGCTGCAGGTGGGCGCGGTGGTGGATGTGCAGGCGGGTATGCTGTTTGTGGACGTGGATGAGCAGTTCCAGGCGGGCGAGGTCATTCTTGCTGACCAGATCACCGCCGGGCAAACGCCGCAGTTCGTCATGCAGGTGATTGCCCAGGGCGTGCAGGTGATCGAGATTGGCGCGGGCATGATAACGCTGGCTGCCGCGCCGCAGGACGCGATTGTGCTGCAATGGGCAGTGGAAGCGAAGCTCCCATTAACAGTGAGCCTGAGTGGTGCAGAAAATATAGACGAAAGCCAGATTGCGACACCGATTCCGTTCATGACCTCCTTCGAGCGGGTGATTGTGACATTGACCGATATTGCCGAAGGCGAACTGCTGAATGATGATGAAATGACAGTCTATACCGCGTTCTGGTTATCCAATCGGAAGCCCGCACAGGCGCTTGAGTCCTTGCCATTCAATGCTCGCGCCGCGCGTTCGCTGAACGCGGGAGAGATATTACGCGAAGGCGATGTCACGGGCGCCCCTGTACCCACGCGCACGCCTGGAAACATCCGGCATGACTGGCCTGGCCTGTTTTTGCCAGAAAGTCAGGTGACAAACGCCGCTGAGGTTCAGAAAGGAAACCGCGTCGCAGTTCATGCCCTGCTCATCGGTCAAAACGGCATTCCGCAGGCGCGCATGGTGATCGCCGATGCCGAAGTCGTGATCGTGCCGGGCATGGCTTTCGACAGCCAGACAGATCGGTTTATGCTCTCGGTTTCCCCAACAGACTCGGTGCTGCTGAACTGGCTGGTGGAGGCGGGCATTCCGCTCACGCTGAGTCCCGTCGGATAAACCCCAGGAGCAATAGCATTAAATCCATGGCGATGTTGTAATAAAGGGCGAAAGATTACCTGTTTCTGACCTGTTTTTCAGGGAAAGTCGTGTATTGATACATTGACCCTGACCAAGCCTCGCCCGGTGCTAGGAAGGCGTTCTCAGATACGGTACACTAAGCGGCAGGGGTAAGAATCCCGCCGCTTTTTGTTTCCAGACTCTTAAATCAACCTGTAGGGTCGATCCTGCGGAAAGCATTTACCTGAGGAGCAGTTTCATGGCGCAAGAATATGATGTTGTGGTGCTGGGCGCAGGGCCGGGCGGCTATGTCGCAGCCATCCGTGCCAGCCAGCTAGGGTTTAAGACCGCCATTGTCGAGAAAAAATACTGGGGCGGGGTGTGCCTCA
>JBGSXK010000430.1:0-8708 GCA_041751455.1 Anaerolineae bacterium | reverse complement strand
ATCCTTGAAGTGATCGACAAATTTGTTGGGCACAGTGCTTTTCCTTTTTTTATTGAAATAAGCGGCTGGTGATGAGGTCTTTTGGCAGAATGCCATGATCAGCAATGACATCAAATTGATGCTATGTAGAATGAGCGGTGACAAAGAAGGCTTTTTGCCTGAAGTTCTTATCCAGGACATACACATGAAAAGAAAAACGATCTGGGGCTTACGAGGACTCGTGACATGGCCGTAGAATACGCCGGGAACCTCTTCGCCGTTTATCACCGCGGCAAGCTTATCGTGAAGCTCGGCAGTGGAAGCTCCGGTCAGCGCCAGACGGTGATTGAAGTGTGTGCGGCCAGCATTGGCGGTAAAGCACAGATCAGTGATAGAAAAAAGATTCTCGGACAACACACCTTCATAGCGGGCGCTGAGTTCACGAAACGCAGTTTCATCTTTAGCAGAGAGCGTGAACACGTGCAGTGGGCGCTCATTTTCAGCAGCTTTGGCTTCAGCTAAGGGTGCTTCTTCGAGAATCATGTGCACATTTGTGCCGCTGAAGCCAAACGAACTCACCCCCGCCAACCGTTTATCATCGATGGGTTGCCAGTCAGTGGGCGATGTGGGAATCGTCACCGGCAGATCATCCCAGGGAATATAAGGATTAGGCTGGTGGAGATGCAGATGAGGTGGAATCTGGCGATTTTGCAAAGCAAGAACAACTTTGATCACCCCGGCAACTCCAGCAGCGCCCTCAGCATGCCCGATGTTGGTTTTGACTGAGCCTAAAATGAGGGGGTTGTTTTCCGCTCTACCTTGTCCCAAAACTGTGCCGAGCGCCTGCACTTCGATAGGATCACCTAACGCTGTACCTGTGCCATGTGTTTCAACAAAGCTGATCTGACCGGGCGCAACATTACTATTTACCAGTGCATCGTGGATAACCGATTCCTGCGATGGGCCGTTAGGCGCGGTCAGGCCGTTGCTGCGACCATCCTGGTTCATGGCCGAACCACGGATCACAGCCAGAATATTATCGCCATCGGCCTGGGCTTGCGAGAGACGCTTCAACACCAGAACCCCACAGCCTTCGCTGCGGACAAAGCCATCGGCACGTGAGTCGAAAGTCTTACAACGACCATCCGGTGACATCATATGCGCCCGCGACAGGGCAATTGTTGTTTCCGGCGACAAAATCAGGTTCACGCCACCAGCCAGTGCCATCTGACATTCATTATTGCGCAGGCTTTGCACAGCCAGATGAATCGCTACCAGCGATGAGGAGCAGGCGGTATCCACCGACAGGCTCGGACCCTGGAAGCCGAGCGTGTAGGACAGGCGACCAGAGGCGATGCTGTGCGCCGCGCCAGAAGCCAGGTAAGCGTCGATCCCCTCATAGCCCGCGCCAAGCTGCAACTGGTAATAATCGCTGGCGCACATGCCGACGAATACACCTGTCCTGCTGCCCATCAGATTGTCGGGAGACTGCCCGGCGTTCTCTAATGCTTCCCAGGCAACTTCCAGCAAGAGGCGCTGCTGTGGATCCATACTCATCGCTTCACGCGGGGCAATACCAAAAAAATGCGGGTCAAACTGATCTACCTGATCCAGAAACCCGCCGCTGCGAGTAGACATTTTGCCTGCCGCGTCCGGGTTTGTATCATAGTAGTCGTTCACATCCCATCGGTCAGCAGGCACCTCGCTGATAGCATCTACTCCTTCACGGAGCATGTGCCAGAATTGATGGGGAGAATTCGCGCCGGGAAAACGACAGCTCATACCCACAATAGCGATGGGTTCGTGCTTCGCTTTTTCTAGTTTTTCGAGTTTGGATTGCAGCTCTACCGCCAGCAGCGCCAGGCGCTTGGGCGACATATCACTGATTCGCTCTAGGAATTCCTTCATTGCAAACCCATATTTTTCAAGAGGCGATCTACTTCTTCTTCAGAGAGTTCTTCAATCGAGCTGAGGGTGTCTACTGGTGCGCTGTTTAATTCAGGCTTTTCGTCTGCTGCCCCCACAGCTAATATATTGTGGAGCATATAACTTACAAGAGCCTCAACAGTGGGGTAATCAAAAACTAAAGTTGCAGGCAGGTTTTGTTTTAAGTTCAGGCTGGCAGTCAGGCGGTTACGAAGTTCCACGGCCATCAGCGAATCAAGTCCCATTTCGTTGAGGGGCATAGTGGGGACAACTGCCTGCGCGGATTCAATACCCAACACCTTCGCCACCAGGTCACTGATATAACCTGTCAGCAAATCATATTGTTGGTTCGGGGGCGCTTTTTCGAGCTGTGCCAGCAATTCGGCCTGTTGAACCTTTGGCTGAGAGGTGACTTTATCAGCAGAAGGTTTGACCGCACTTACTTCCTCAACCATCCTCGACAACCAGGCAGGCACACCAGCCGCCGCAAACTGACGCATAAATACTGCCCAGTTGATCGGGATCACACCTACCTGGGGCGTGTCTTCGATCATCAGATAATTGAGAACCTGCAAGCCTTGCTGAGGTGGAATCATGTCGATACCCTGCGCCGAAACACGCTCCTCGACCTGATATTCCACCGCCGCGCCAACCTCCCCCCACGCACCCCAATTGATGCTGATAGCAGGCAGGCCGCGCGCGCGACGATAATAGGCCAACGCATCCATAAAAGCATTGGCGACTGCATGATTGCCCTGACCTGTCGAACCTAGCAGCGAAGCTACCGACGAATACATGACAAAAAACTCCAGCGGCTGATGCAGAGTCAGGGTATGTAAGTACCATGCCCCATCGACTTTGGCCTGCATTGGCCTGACAAAGCGCGCCCAATCCTGACGTAACAGTGCGCCGTCTGCCAGCGCACCGGCCGAGTGGATAATCCCCCGCAGCGGTGGCATGGTCTGTGCAATATCGTCCAGCATCGCTGTGATCTGATCGGCCTGTGAGATATCGGCCTGGACGACCCGCACTTCGACTCCTGCTTCTTCCATTTCGGCGATGATGCTGCGCGCGTATTCTGTGGCAGCACTGCGCCCCATCAGCACCAGATGGCGCGCACCCTGCTCCACTAACCAGCGTGCCGTCAACAAACCCAGGCCTCTCAACCCGCCTGTGATGAGGTAAGCAGCGTAAGGGCGCACAGTGATCCCGGCTGAACGGCGATTTTCATCCAACGTCAGGACGATCTTCCCCATATGTTTAGCCTGTGCCATATAACGGAAGGCGCTGGCCGCCTCCTGCATGGGGAAGGTCGTTATCGGTGTTTCGGTGAACAGACCATTCTGTACAGCCTCCAGCAAATCGATAAACATGGATCGGATGAAGGTGGCATCGTCCCGGATGGCAGGTGAAAGGTCAATGATGAAGTAGGAAGCACCTGGCCTCACCTGTGCGACCTCCTCCGATGTCCAGATGTCACGCTTGCCGATCTCCAGGAAGCGGCCTTTCGGCGCAAGAACCGAGAGGCTGGCCGGAATAAATTCACCTGCCAGCGAATTCAGCACCACGTCCACCCCTTCTCCGTGCGTCAGTTTCAGGATTTCATCGGCAAAATCCAGCGAACGCGAATCCAGGACATGGTGGACACCCATCGCAGACAGCAAAGCGCGTTTCTCTGGCGTGCCCGCCGTGCCAAAGATTTCCGCCCCGATCTGCCGCGCCAACTGTACTGCCGCCATGCCCACACCACCCGCCGCCGCATGAATTAACACTCGCTCACCTGCCGAGAGCCTGGCAAGATGATTGAGTGCATAATGCGCAGTGAGAAAGACCAGAGGGAAGGCTCCAGCGCCTTCATAACTCAGGTGGCGTGGCTTAGGCAGCACCAGATCGGCGCGTGTAGTGACGAAGGCGCTAAAGCAGCCCTTGCCAATAGCGATCACATCATCCCCAACTTCCAGCCCCTCTACCCCTTCACCCACAGCCACGATCTTACCGCTGCATTCACCGCCCAAAGGTTCGGGGTCATCGCGCATCGCCAGCGCATTCATCACATCCCGGAAATTGAGTCCGGCAGCATATACCTCAATTTCGACCTCACCCACGCCAGGCAAGCGGCGTTCTGTCGGCACAAGGGTGATATCCTCCAGGATGCCGTTGGCAGATTTTTCGACATAAAAAGGTTGTGGGCGTACTGGGACAGGTGTCACCGTTTTGCGCTTCAACCGGGCGGCGTAACGCCCTCCCTCACGATAAGCAACCTGGGTTTCAGCATCAGCAGCGGTGATTTCGGCTAAGAGGGTGTGGGTATGTGCGCCTACATCCAACGCAGGGTCAAGATCGACACATGAACTCCTGAATTCAGGATGCTCCAGAGCGATCACCTTGCCCAGCCCCCAGGCTGTAGTCTGCGCAGGGAAGACATCCCCACCCAGTGCCATGGCACCCTGGGTTACAATCCAAAGGCGGGGCGAAACTGCCGCACTCCCCAATGCCTGAATCAACGCCATTAAACTGCCTGTATTCAAACGCTGATCGGGCAGCAGGGAGGTGGTCAACGTGTCATCCGGCGCTTCAACATCAAGACTCCACAGATGAACCACATGATGCAATCGTTCTGTGACCAGAGGTTTAAACACTTCAGGGTTCGTCGGGTCTGCATCAGATAAGGTAACGACTGAAACTGTTTCACCGCGTTCCCGCAGCCGTTCCGCTACGCCTTGTCCCACGCCACCCCGATCCGCCAGGATCAGCCAGTCACCCGTTTCAGATGACGGCAGGATGGCAGGTGGTCTGGCCGGGCCGCGTGCAATTAAAACTGCGTTCACGGCGAAGGGCGTACCCACGCCGGGTACAGCCGCGACTTCACTGAAACCATTGTCAGACAGAATTTGCAGCCATTTGGATGGGTTGAGCAGGGGGTAATCTGGCCGGACAGCATGATCGGTGAAGCGCCACCAGCCGTCGGTCAGGCCGAAGGTGATGTCCAGCCAGCGCTGACGAGTGGTGACTTCAACCATCATGAGTGTGCCCCCCGGTGCGAGAAGCTGGCGCACGTGGGTCAACGTCTGCCCCAGATCAGCGGTGGCGTGGATAACATTAGCCGCGACAATCAGATCAAATTCCTGCCCGGCTAACCCCTGCCCTGCCGGGTCTTCCTCGATGTTCAGAACCTGACATTGCATGAAGGGATACACACCAAATTTATCTTTGGCCTGTTCCACCAACACAGGGGAGATATCAGTATAAATGTAAGTCGTCTGCCCTGGCGGGAGTACAGGCAGGATAAAAGCCGTAGTGCCACCTGTTCCCGCGCCGATTTCCAGCACGCGCAGCATTTGTCCGGGGGGACGGTCCACTAGCCCGATCTTCAGCGCATCCAGCAGCAGGCTGTTAAAAACGTGTGCCGATGGTGAGTCCACATACATCCGTCCGGCGGTTTCGCCACCATCCTGAAAGAGCAGGCTCACACCATCCACCTGCCCGGATAAGGCGCGGGCGAGGCTGTCTCCACACCAGGCGGTCAGCGTCAGTTCAGGAGTATGTTCAGGATATTCTTCGGCCAGCACCTGGCAGTGCAGGCTTGGACTGCCCGCCGCGCGAACCTCGCAAACCTGCCAGCCTGAACCCGTGTTTTCCAGAATACCCTCTTCGGCCAGTATGTCCAGCAAACGCCGAAATAAGCGTTGATGCTGTGGTGCGATGTGCAGCCGCGAGGCCAGGAACGGCAGCGAAAATTTATCCCCGACCTGGAGTTTCCATCCCAATTCCTCCAGCGCCTGAAGGATATAACTCACGCTCAGGCTTTCGAGTTCTGGCAGCAGCCCTTCGGTAAAGCGTTCCAGGTGATGATACGCCGCCAGTGCTGTAATCTCCGGTTCGACCTGTTCCGCTAACATCAAAGGCGGCGGGAAAAAACCCTCCCCCCGCCCGATCAGCGGCTTGGGCTGCCAGTCGATTTCGTACAGCCAATCCGCAAAAACAGGCTTTTGAGTGGACATGCCAGGCAAACGACGGAAATAGATACCCGCAATCTCAGCCACCACGCCCACTTCGTCCAGTACACGAAGATCAGCTTTCATCGACCCGGCCTGGGGATCCATGTCTGAGCGGATGATCGCATGACTCCATACGGATGCGCCCGGATGGCGATACAACGTGAAACGCTCAATACTCAAGGGCAGGTAAACATGCGCCTTAGCAGGCATCGCCCAGGCGATAATTTGCAGGCATGCATCCAGCAAAGCCGGATGCATGAAATAGCTGCCCGCTTCAGCAAGAGTGACATCGGGTAAGCGGATTTCGCCCAATACTTCGCTGTCACGCCGCCAGATATGCGCTACTCCATGCAGGCTATCTCCAAAGTCCAGACCAAGCCGACGCAGATAGGCATAATGTTCTTCAGCCGTCACCAACTGTGTACAGCGCGCCTGGATCACATCCGGGGTATCATACTCCTCAGGGGTTGGCTGTCCTGCCAGCAGTGTGCCCGTGGCGTGGATAGTCCAATCTTGCCCGGCTTCCCCGGCGCTCAGATATTCAAAAGATGCCCGATGTGCATCCTCCGGTGTGACAACCAACTGTGCTGTGCGGGTTTCATCGCCCACGGCCAGCGAATCACGGATCACCAGATCATGCAGTGTTCCCCCGCCGTTTTCAAAGACTACATTCGCTGCTGCCAGCGCCAGCTCGATGTAACCGGTAGCAGGTAAAATCACCGTATCATTCACCCGATGGTCACTCAGGAAGCAAAAGCTGTCGGCATTGATGTGGTTTTCGAACTGCATGACCTTGAGCGGGGAACGTAAACGGTAGCCCAGGAGTGGGTGGATCATCTGATCACCAGCAGCATGACGATGCCTCTTCTCCGGCATCCAGTGACGCGCCCGCTGGAAAGGATAAGTCGGCAGCGCCAGCTTATAGCGCGGGTAATCTCTGTCGAAGCCCTTCCAGTCCGGCTTTACCCCATAAACATACAGCTTTGCCAATGTATCGAGAATTTGTGCCCAATCGTCCCTGCCAGAACGCAGCGATGGCAGCCATAAACCAGGCTGTGCCGCGTCTTCAATACAACGCTGCCCCATACCGATCAGGGTCGTACCAGGGCCAATTTCCATAAATACTTCACAGCTCTGCTGGTGCATGGCCTTAATGGAGGCAGCAAACTGAACTGGCTCGCGCAGGTGACGCCGCCAGTACGCAGAAGTTGCAATTTCAGCACCTGCAACCTTGCCTGTCAGGTTGGAAATCAGCCGCATACGCGGTGGGGTCATCTGTATCTGAGCGGCAGCATGCTCAAATTCTTCAAGGATAGAATCCATCAGCGGGGAGTGGAAGGCATGGGAGACAGTCAGGCGGCGAAACTTCACTCCATCGGCCTTTAAGACATCAAGGACGGCCTGAACATCTGTTTCCAGGCCAGAAATAACGATATTATCCTCGCCATTCACAGCGGCCACCGCAACACTACTGGCATATAGGCTGACAGCCGCCCGCACCTGCACCTCGTCAGTGAATACCGCTGCCATCATCCCACCTGTAGGCAGTGCTCCCATCAATCTGCCACGCAGGGCGATCAACTTCAGGCCATCTTCCAGGCTAAAAACACCCGCAATACAGGCCGCCACGTATTCACCCACGCTGTGCCCCATCACGGCTGAGGGGTAGATACCCCACGACATCCACAACTGCGCCAGCGCATATTCCAGAGCAAAGAGTGCAGGCTGGGTGTAAGTGGTATCATCCAGATAAGTGGGTGTTTCGTCTTCAGGAAACAGCACCGCCAGAAGTGGGCGATCCAGGTAATGCTCTAAAATCTGCGCGCATTGATCCAGTGCTGCACGGAAAGCAGGCTGTGTGTTGTACAGGCCATGCCCCATCTGCACATACTGCGCGCCCTGCCCCGTGAACAGGAAGGCAATTCTGGGTTTATCGGTATTCTGCGCGCTATCTGCAATCACGCCTGAATGCTCACCGGCCGCAAACTCACCAAGCTGCTCCCGCGCCCTCTCCAGCGATCCAGCAATGACCGCCAGACGGTGGTCGAAATGGGTTCGGCCTGTGTTCGCTGTAAAGCTGACATCAGCCAGCGAGAGATCAGAATTAACAGACAGATATTGATGATACTGCCCGGCCAGATCGCGCAGTGCCCCCTCGGTGTGACCAGAAAGAGTCAGGAGGTGCAAAGGCCGTTCTACTTCGGGGATGGTAGCTGGCTGAGCCGGGGCGGCCTCCAGCAGAATATGTGCGTTTGTTCCGCTGAAGCCAAACGAACTCACACCGACGACAGCAGGGTGGTCTGCGGCTTCCAGCGGTGTTCGCTCAGCAGGGATCACCAGCGGCAATTTTTCCCAGTTTACAAAGGGATTAAGCTGGTTAAGATGCAGATGCGGCGGAATTTCCCCCTGCTGCAAAACCAGAACCGCTTTAATCAAACCAGCGATTCCAGCAGCAGACTCCAGATGGCCAAAGTTGGTTTTGACTGAGCCAATCGCCAGTGGCTTGCCTGATAATGGGCCGCTGCGCAGCGCGCGGGCCAGCGCCTGCACCTCAATCGGATCACCCAGAGGGGTGCCTGTACCATGTGTTTCGACATAGCTGATCTGCGCCGGCTCAACACCACTGTTCGCCAGCGCTTCAGTAATGACGGCCTCTTGTGCCTGTCCATTAGGCGCGGTTAAACCTGTACTGGCTCCATCCTGATTGACCGCCGACCCACGGATCACCGCCAGAATGCGATCTCCATCGGCCACAGCATCCGCGAGGCGCTTTAACACAATCACCCCACACCCTTCACCACGTCC
>JBGSXK010000429.1:0-2175 GCA_041751455.1 Anaerolineae bacterium | reverse complement strand
CGTGCTGCTCATTGACGAAATAGACCGTGCCGATGAGGAATTTGAAGCCTTTTTGTTGGAGATTCTATCAGATTTTCAGGTGACGATCCCGGAGTTAGGCACAATTACAGCCGATACCCCGCCAGTAGTTATTATCACTTCTAACCGCACCCGTGAAGTACATGATGCACTCAAAAGGCGCTGCCTGTATTACTGGATTCATTATCCCGATTTCGAGAAAGAGCTGCGCATTGTCCGGGCCAAAGCGCCCTACCTCGAGCCTGAGCTGGCACGGCAGATTACTGCCTTCATTCAGGAACTTCGCCAGCTAGAATTCTTTAAAGCACCGGGGGTGGCTGAAACCCTCGACTGGGCGGCGGCGCTGGTAGCACTCGACCAGAAAGCACTTTCACTTGAGGTTGTTGTGGATACCATTGGCGTAATTCTTAAATATCAAGACGACATTGAAAGGCTTTCGCCCGACGCGATGCAAGCAGTCATTGATCGTGCCTATTTGCAAGCCGGGGCAGCGCAATGAATGACCTTTCCGGCCAGGGCGGGCAGTTTCTCTACAACCTGCTGCTTTTCGGGCGTGTCTGCAAAGCGCTTGGCATGGAAGTCTCACCCTATCGCATGACCGAGGTCGCCCGCGCCTTGAATATGATTGATCTCCGCGAACGGGAAGAGGTTTATCATACGATGCGGGCGCTTATTGTCACCCGTCAACGCGATCTGGAATTGTTTGATGAGGCCTTTGCTTTATTCTGGCGGCGACCTACCGAAGGTTGGACACAGCTCGACTTCCCATCCACAGGAAAGCCACAGGTTCAGCACCGTCCCCAGTTTGTGCCACCTCCCAGCAGACCAGCGGAGAATGATGATCGAGCGCTGTCTCCTTCTGTGCTCACAGCACTTGTGCCCACCTACAGCCAGCAGGAAACCCTACGCCACAAAGATTTTGCTGAACTGACCAGCGAAGAACTGGCACAGATCAACCAAGCCATACAGCGCCTGCCAAAATCGCTCAGCAACCGCCGAGTCCGGCGTACGCAGCCCGGCAAGGGTCAGCAGCCCGACCTGCGTCGGGCGTTCCGCCGCAGCCTGCGTTATGCAGGCGAACTGATGGAACTACCCACCACCATACGCAAAATCAAGCCTCGGCCCCTGGTGCTGATCTGCGACATCAGCGGCAGTATGGAACGTTACACACGTGTGTTTCTGCAATTTATGCACGTCTTCGCCACTGCCATGACTCGAGTTGAGTCCTTTGTATTTAGTGTCCAGCTCACACGCATTACGCCTCATCTTCGTTATAAATCGGTGGATCGCGCGCTCCAAGAAGTCGGCGACACGGTTAAGGATTGGAGCGGGGGCACAAAGATCGGGCAAGCCCTGCATACTTTTAACTACCAGTGGTCCCGTCGCACCCTGGGACATGGCGCAATCGTCCTGCTAATTACCGATGGGTGGGATCGGGGCGAACCGGATTTACTGCGCCATGAGACAGCCCACCTTCAACGCAGTTGTTCACGGCTTATCTGGCTCAATCCGCTGCTGGGTGTGCCGGGTTATGAGCCACTCACACGCGGCGCACAGGCTATCCTGCCTTTTGCAGACGACTTCCTCCCCCTTCGCAATCTTTCAAATTTGGAGGCTATTCTGGCTGAATTACAAAAACTGAGGGGAAATCGTTTAAATAAACCGGGTGATAGATTAAATTATGGCCTGAGCAATGTTAGACATCATTGATACCGTTAATCACTGGCTGAACCTCGGAGAGCAGATCGCGCTGGCCACCGTAACTGATACCTGGGGGTCTGCTCCACGTGGGATCGGCGCGAAAATGGCCGTCACCAGCAATATGGCTGTCGTGGGTTCTGTCAGTGGCGGCTGTGTGGAAAATGCCGTCATCGAAGAAGCGCTGGAATGCCTGGTGCAGGGTAAACCGCGCCTGCTGCATTATGGTGTGAGCGATGATACGGCCTGGGAGGTTGGGTTAACCTGCGGCGGCAGGATAAGTGTTTATGTCGAGCCATTGGACAGCCAGTGGTGGAGGGTAATCACACAGCTTATCCAGCAGGACAGGCCGGTCGTGTCCATCACGGTGCTTACAGGCGACGCTGCCGGGCAGAAATTACTACTCGATCCCGCGGGCCGTCTCTTTTATGCCAGCGATGATAACCTCCGGCAGCATAC
>JBGSXK010000428.1:0-3561 GCA_041751455.1 Anaerolineae bacterium | reverse complement strand
CATGGTCAGCCCTATCGTGATCGTGGGGGGATGTTTCTGGTGCAGAATGGCCAGCCGCGCATACGCTCAAATATCGCCGAGCCTTATCAGGGGGAGGCACTGGAGCAGGCAGTACAGGCTTTTCCCATGCTGGTCTTGAATGGTCAGGCGGCTTATACCAGTGGGGCTGCGGATCGGGTGACGCGCCGCACTGTGATCGCACAGGACAGCAGCGGGCGAATTTTATTCATGATTACACCCGGCTTTGGGCTGACGCTGGAAGCCCTGAGTGCTTATCTGCCTGCTACGGATATGCAGATTGCGACGGCATTTAATCTGGATGGTGGCGGCTCCACGATGATGTTTTACCAGCCAGAGAATGCGAGTGCGTTCATGCTGCCTTCACTCGACCCTGTCCCGGCGGTGCTGGGGCTTTATCAGAAATGATGCGGGAAAAGAAGCTCTGAATGTGCTATGCTACGCGGATTGTAATGCAGTTTTACCCAGGCTGACGCATTCAGGAAGTGCCGAATGAAACCCTATACGTTTGTAACGTTAAATGACGCGCCGTCTATTGAAGGGTTAACCTTTCGCTATTTTGCCGATGAGGCGGATTTCGTGGCGCTGGTGGCCGTGATTGAGTCTTGCCAGGGGCATGATAAAGTGGACCCGCTGTCACCAGAAGCGGGCATCCCGACACTGGAAGAATTAAAAACCTCTTTTTCGGAGGCGGAAAATATTGACCTGCACCGGGATATGCTGCTTGTCACTTTATATGATGAAGTGATTGGCTTTCAGTGGGTGCGCTGGTGGACACAGGCTGATGGTACATGGGTTTATTATCATCGAGGGCGTGTAGTTCCCCAGTGGCGTGGGCAGGGTATCGGTACCGCCACCCTGCACTGGGCAGAGAGGCATATCCGTGAACTGGTGCAAATCCACCCGACAGAAGGCAAAGCTGTATACCGTGCCAACACCACCAGCCATGAGGCTGCCTATAACGAATTACTCGTGGCCGAGGGCTATACCCCTGTCCACAGCTTTATCGAGCTGGGCTATGATGATACGAATGGACTGCCCGACGAGGCTTTGCCAGCCGGATTTATGCTGAAGCCTGTCACCCCAGAGCATTATCGCGCCATCTGGGAGGCCAATGAGGAAGCCTTCGCGGAGGAGTGGGGGCATCGTGCAGCCAATGATGAGGGTTACATTCGCTTTCTGGGTAATATCCTTGCTAACCCCGGTTTTGACCCGGCACTGTGGCAGGTCGCGTGGCAGGGGGATCAGGTGGCGGGCGTGGCACTGTGCGAAATTAACAAGCGTGGCGTGGGTGAAATTGCTGAGCTGAGTGTGCGCAAGCCCTGGCGTGGACAGGGTTTGGCGCGGGCGCTGCTGGTCCATGCGGTGATGGCACTCAAAGCGCGTGACCCCAGGCATATACGCATCTTTACGGACACCGATGATGCGCTGGGGGCACGTACTCTGTATCAGAGTGCAGGTTTTCGGGTGCTGACAGAATACATCCGCTATCAGAAACCTGTGGAATAGGATGGGAACATGATGCGCCGGAAACTGTTCAGACTGGTGGGGCTGGGTGCTGCTCTGCTTCTCGCTTCGGGTATGCGTGCGCAGGCGGAACAGGTGACCTATGTGGCCGAAGATCGCAGCGTTGCGTTTGAATACCCGGCGGATTGGTCTTTTGAGGTGGACAGGCAGCAGGGCTTTCTCTATTTGCGTGATGATGGGCTTAATCTGACGTTATATACCCCGGCAGTGCTGGATGATTACCTGATTGGTAACATTGCTGACCCGTCGATTCTGGTGGGGCTGGTACTGGCGGTAAATGATCTGACGGAGCTGGAACTGGAAACCACCAACCTTAACGGACGCAGCGCAGCGACCTTCACCTATCACAACGAATCTGAAGACAACAGCGGCCTGCTGACAGCGGTTCAATTTCGTGATGGCCGTCTGGGGTTGATTGATGCTTATATGCCGGGGGACATTGTGCCCTATACGGATGAAATCCTGTCCATTGTGGCGACCTTCGATGTCCCACCTGCTCCGGCACCGGAACTGCTGAACCGTTACAATGCACCCTGGCAGGATGCAGTGGCTGAGCTGGAGGCCAGCGAGTTTATCATGCCGGGGGGTAATCTGGTCTTTGTGCAACCCAGCGCCTTTGCTGCCGGGACAGGTACGCGCTTTCAGGGGCTGGCGCAGCAGCTTGCGCATCAGGACGTGATTGTGGCGGGGCGGTTGACATTCACCACCGCTGCAAATCCTGGTAGCGACTCCTGTGGCTTGGTGGCACGTTATGGCAGCGATGCAGATTACATCTGGGTAGGACAGGACTCCGACGGAGATGTCTTCGCTACTGACTATATAAATGGTGCCACCGGCAGCTCCCTATCGGCTGATCTGGATTTAACTCCTGGCCAGTCCCATCATTTTTTGTTTATCGCGCAGGGTACGCGCCTCATCGTTTATGTCGATGGTGTGCTGGTACTGGATGATATGCGTGTTACAGAACGTGCCGGGTCGTATGGCCTTGCGCTAAGCAGCACCAGCGCGGCGAATTGTGCAGTAAATAATATGTGGGTGTACCAGCTTGCGGCGGCAGTGGAGCCGGGTGCCTGCCAGATCACCAGTACAGGCGGTACGGTGAATAAACGCAGCGGGGCGGGTGTGAATTTTGAGATTGTCGGGCAGCTTGCATTTAATGCCTCGGCTGTCGCCACGGGACAGGCATCCGGCTCGGATGGGCTAACCTGGTGGCTGCTGGATGATGGCGGCTGGGTGCGCGAGGATGTGGTGGATGCGCAGGGCGCGTGTGAAGTGCTGCCGCTGGTCGCACCATAGCGCTGTGAATAAGGGACAAAGCACCTGTATAATGAAAGCCATAATTGACACCGTTGGTATGATAAATGATAAAACTCAAACTCACCCCTGAACTACTCGCAGGGATTATTGAGCGTGTGCCGGAGGGCTATATTCACCGTTCCACGCTCAAAAAACGTTTCAAAATTCACAGCGATGGCGCACTGATGAACCGCCTCCCGCCTGAGAGTCCTGTGGCCCAGGTGGGCAGCATTTTTTATGACACCACCCGTCTGAGCGAAATTCAGGTGCAGGAAGTGGGGCGCTGGTTTCATCCGGCATTCCCGCCTATGAGCAAAGAAGGTGTGCTGCTGGAAGCGCCACTTGCAGAGCGCATCGCTGCGCGGGAAGCGGAGCTTGAAGCCCGCGGCCAGCAGGATGCACTGCATCTGCTGCGGCGGCTGGAGGAAACCCAGGGCTGCGCGCTGCTGAGCGAGCTATTTACAGAAAATCCTGCGGTGATGCCAGTGATCGAAAAACTTATCACAGAACACCTGCTTAAACAGCAGGGCGATTTTGTATATGATCCACTGCGCGTCAGTGACAGTACGATGGGTGAAGTGCGCCGCCATCACGAATTGGCCGCGCTGCGCGAGGAAGTCACCGCTTACCTGCAAGGCAAACCCGGCCAGACTGCACCGCTCGATGAACTGGCACAGAAATTTGGTGAGGAACGCTTTAAGGAACTGCTCTCGATGGGTG
>JBGSXK010000427.1:0-2897 GCA_041751455.1 Anaerolineae bacterium | reverse complement strand
ATTGATGCGCCCGAAGGCTTCGATTCGAATTTCTTTGGGCTTTCCCCGCGTGAAACGCGCAGTTTAGATCCACAGCAGCGGCTGCTGCTTGAAGTCGCATGGGAGGCATTGGAAAATGCCGCCCTCCCTCCCGACCAACTGGCAGGCACACGCACAGGTGTGTTCATTGGTATCACCATGCCCGATCATCTGGCGGCGCGAACGAGTATGCTGGATGTGAACGATATTGATGCATATCACATCAATGGGGGGGTGCTCAGCGCCGGTGTTGGCCGCATTTCGTATATCCTGGGGCTTACAGGCCCTGCCATGGCTATCGATACAGCCTGTTCGTCATCGCTGGTCGCGCTTCATCTGGCTGTTCAAAGTCTGCGCAGTGGTGAATCGGATGCGGCGTTGGTAGGTGGTGTGAACTTTATGCTCCTTCCAGAATCCACCATTGGTATGGCACGGGCACATATGCTTTCTCCCGATGGCCGCTGCAAAACCTTCGATGCGGCGGCGGATGGCTTCGTGCGCAGCGAAGGCTGCGGGATCATCGTCATTAAGCGGTTGTCGGATGCTCTGGCACATGGCGATCATATTACAGCGGTTATTCGCGGTACGGCGACCAATCACGGCGGTTTCAGCAGCGGCTTTACCGTGCCAAACAAGCTGGCGCAGGAAGCAGTCATTCGCTCCGCGCTGGCCAATGCCGGAGTTCAGCCGTCGGAAGTGAGTTACGTCGAGGCCCATGGGACAGGGACATCGTTAGGAGACCCTATTGAAGTACGAGCACTGACCGCCGCGCTGGGTGAGGGACGCACCACCGATCAGCCTTTAATGCTGGGTTCAGTAAAAACCAATGTAGGACACCTGGAGTCGGCAGCAGGCATCATTGGTGTCATCAAGCTGGCGCTGGCATTGGAATATGGCGAAATTCCGCCGCATTTGCATCTGCACCAGTTGAATCCATACATTTCCTGGAATGAAATGGCTATCAGGATTCCTACGGAGTGCACCCCCTGGCATGGCAGGCGTATTGGCGGGGTGAGTTCTTTTGGGGCGAGCGGCATGAATGCTCATGCGATTCTGGAAGCTGCCCCGGCTACTGTACCCGGTGGGCCGAGTGAAAAGATCACTCGCCCACAGGAAGTAATCAACCTATCTGCCCGTAGTGAGCAGGCGCTGCGGGTGCTGGCCGCAAATTATGCTGATTATATGGGTAATCACCCAACCCTCTCACTGGCAGATGTCGCGTTTACGGCGAATACCGGGCGAGTCCATTTTCCATTTCGCCTGGCGACAGTGGCGGAAACCGTCGAGCAGTTCCGCCAGCGGTTGGCTGCTTTCACCAATGGAGAAGATGCCGCTGGCGTTCACTATGGTTATGCTCCAGAGAATCAGGGCGCTAAGGTCGTTTTCCTGTTTACCGGGCAAGGATCGCAGTATGTCGGGATGGGGCAGGAGTTATATGAGACTCAACCTGTGTTCCGCGCCGCACTTGACCAATGTAATGAATTGCTTCGGCCGCACCTGGCACATCCGCTGCTGTCAGTGATTTTCGCGCAGAACCAGACAGACACGGCGCTGCTCGATGATACTACCTATACCCAGCCCGCGCTGTTTGCGCTGGAATATGCGCTGGCACAACTCTGGCTTTCGTGGGGCATCCAGCCAACCGCCGTGATGGGGCACAGTGTCGGTGAGTATGTGGCAGCCTGTATTGCCGGAGTGTTCAGTCTGGAAGATGGCCTGAAGTTAATCGCGGCGCGTGGGCGGCTGATGGGTAATCTGCCATCTGAGGGAGCCATGGTGGCGCTGCTGGCGGACGAAAACGAGGTTGAAGCTGTGCTTGCCCCTTATGCGGATCAGGTCTCGCTGGGGGCGGTAAACGGGCCGGGCAATTTGGTGATTTCAGGCGCAAAAGTGGCTGTGGAAGCAATTGTCGGACAGCTTCGGGAGCGTGGTGTCAAGTCCCGTGCATTACAGGTGTCGCACGCTTTTCATTCACCTCTGATGGATTCGATTCTGGACGAGTTCGAGCGCATTGCAGGTGAGATTGTGTATCACCTGCCGCGCTTCACATTGATTTCCAATGTCACCGGGCAGGCTTTTGACCCTGGCCAGATCCCGGACGCGGCCTACTGGAGGCAGCATATTCGAGCAACGGTGCAGTTTAAGACGGGTATGGAAACCCTGTATACGCAGGGATATAACGTGTTTCTTGAAATTGGGCCGCATCCTGTACTGTTGGGCATGGGACGTGACTGCTTGCCAGAACAGACGGGAAGCTGGCTGCCCTCCCTGCGGAAGGGGAAGGACAACTGGGAGTCCATGCTGGCCAGCCTGGGTGGCTGTGAGGTGAGTGGTGTTCCAGTGGACTGGGCTGTTTTCCATGAGGGCTATGCGGGGAACAAAATCCTGCTGCCCAATTACCCTTTTGAGCATCGCTCATACCCTATTTTGCCCAGGCACCGTAAATCAACCCTGGCTGGTGATCAACTGCATCTGCTTTTGGGCAAGCGCTTACATGTGGCTGGGCAGGGTGCGATTTTTGAGAATGTGCTGGATGTTGAGAGCCTGCCTGTCCTTGCTGAGCATGTGGTGATGGGGCAGGTGGTGCTGCCTGCAACCGGGTATATTGAGATGGCATTGGCGGCGGGTCAGATCGTATTTGGAACGTCTATACTAAGCCTCAAAGACCTGATTTTACACCAGCCACTTATTGTCCCGACAGAAGAAGGACGGACAGTACAGACCTTGTTGAACGCAGATGGCACAATCCAGATTTTTAGCCTGCAAGACGATGGAACATGGTGGTTACATGCTTCGGCACTGCTCAGTACAGACGCGCGCACCGATTCTAGCGTTGTATCACTCGATGAATTAATGGCAAACCTGCCAGAAGAGGTGCC
>JBGSXK010000426.1:0-14386 GCA_041751455.1 Anaerolineae bacterium | reverse complement strand
AACAGCTTCGCCTGTTTTAGGATCATTTATACTATATCCATCATGAGAAATTAAAATAAAGTGCTCATCTCTATTCCACCCAGCAGCAGCCCAAGCAGCGCTTCACGTTTTCGAGGCCGCCGGGGTTCCGGCGGGGGAACGAAGCCAAACCCAACTTAAGTGAACAATAAGACTTTTCTCTGCTATGATTGTTTTATTGTCTTCAGTCATATAAGAGCCAAGTATGTCTGTTCCTACTTATGACAAGTGTATGCTGCCGCTCCTGCAATTCGCGGGCGACGGACAACCACATCATATCCGCGAAGCTGTTGAAGCGCTTGCATGGGAATTTCAATTAACCGACGACGAGCGTACTGAGCGCCTCCCCAGCGGCAAAAAATCGACGTTTGATGATCGGGTTCAATGGGCGAATACTTATCTCAAGAAAGCCGGATTGTTACACAGTGTCAGCAGAGGCATCTTTGAAATTACTCCATTGGGTCGAGAGGTGCTGGCGCAAAACCTGGCCTATATTGACCGAAACTATCTGATGCGCTTCCCGGACTTTGTAGAATTTCAGACAGTTTCAACCACAAACAATTCTACTTCCGCATTACATTTAGAAGTATCAAAAGCTGAACAAACACCGCAGGAGATACTGCAACAGAGTTATCAGGATTTGCGCGAACAACTGGCGCATGAACTACTTGACCAAATTATGGAGAGTTCGCCAAGTTTCTTTGAGAAACTTGTTGTTGACCTTCTTGTGGCGATGGGTTACGGCGGTTCACTCGAAAATGCAGGTCGCGCGGTAGGCAAAACAGGCGATGGCGGTATTGATGGGGTGATTAACGAAGATAAGCTTGGTTTCGACGTGATCTACATTCAGGCAAAGCGTTGGGATTTTGATAATGTTGTCAGTCGTCCTATTGTACAGGCTTTTGCAGGCACATTAATGGGTCAGGGTGTCACAAAAGGTGCTTTGATTACGACTTCCAGATTTTCTAGAGAAGCTATAGATTATGCTTACGGCATTAAACAGTTGAAAATTATCCTGCTTGACGGTCAACAGCTTGCCGAGCTGATGATTGACCATAATATTGGTGTAAATCCGGTTGAAACCTACGTGATTAAACGCCTTGATTCAGATTATTTTGAATTAGATTAGGAGTTCACCCACTCCAGGCGGTAGCGCCCGCGGGTGGTGTCGGTAGTGGCGGTGTACATATAGGTCACGCCGTCCACGATCAGCAAGTCAGCATGGCCGACCCCGAAGTTAAAGGTCACGTCCATCAGCACCGGGTTGCCGGGGAATTTCTCCCAGGGGCCGTCAATGCGCGGCTCTACTGAGCGCGCGAAGCCCAGCCCGAACTGCGTATCCATGCCGCGTTCCAGTACATCCGGCCCGCGCACACCCTCATAGGCCATGTAATAATACTCGCCCACCTTCAGCACGTCAGCGGAACTGACATAACGGAAATCAAAATAGGGGTTGATGGCTTCGCCTTCGGTCACCTCCAGCGGGCCGTATTCCAGCGCGCCAGTGAACAGCGGGTCGTGATCGCACTGGCGCAGGTCGAGTGTGTAGCGATTACCCTTGTAACAGCGCATGTGCCCCGGCGAAGACCCCGCGCCCACAAAGATATAGAGCAGATCGGCCTCGACATAGAGACCGGGCGGCGCGCCGACCAGACAATCGTGTACCTCGCCGCGAATGTTGGGGTGCGGGCTGATGCGCTCGATGTCGCTGCACGGCGTATAGCTGCTCGGCCAGGTTCCGCCCGGTGTGCGCAGAAAACGCCAGTCCGACCAATGGATGCCATCGGGCGAGGTGCGCAGGACGGTCTGCGCGTGCCATTCGTAGGCGAGATAGGCCATATCGTCGGCAAAGGTGACACGCGGGTACTGCTGCGCGGTGATGTGGTCGCGCTGGTCATCACAGGGGCAGGCGGTGCAGGCCATCAGACACACGGGCGGGCTGAGCGCGAAGGACTGTCCCCCGTCGGTGCTCTGCCACAAGGTCAGGCAGCCGGGGAATTCGGCTGGCTGGCCGCACTGGTCGATCACGCCGCCATAACGCTGGCTGGCATGGAGGTAAGACCAGTATTCGCCGTTTCCGCGATAGACGGTGTCGCTCTCGCCGATGGGCAGGCCGACATCTTCCACTTCCAGCAGCCATTCCGCGCGTTCCTCCCAGAAATCCTCTAGAGTGGGGGGATTCTGGGCCTGGGCGGGGGGGGTGATGGCACAGAACAGCAGCAGCAAAAGCACATTACGTAAAGTCATACAATTGATTTCTCGCCAACTTGAGCATATTTCCAACATCGTTTATAGTAAGGTGATGTTAACGGCATAACGCAGGGGTGGCAAGCGGGTTTTAGACCGCTATGCTATAATTATTTCAATGCAGCCCGGCATATGCCCGCGTTGATCTTCATGCAGCCAGGACAAAAGGAACACTATGGCTGAAATTAGCCTGCAAGAGTACCTGGAAAACGTAGAAACACTGCTGAATGGCGAGAATTATGATGAGGTCATCCAGCATAGTCGTCACATCCTGCACTACTACCCCAAAAATGCGGTGGCTTATCGCTATCTCGGCCAGGCGCTCCTGCATGGAGATCACCTGGACGAAGCCGCTGACATCTTCCGGCGTGTACTCAGCGCTTACCCGGACGACTATGTAGCACATTTAGGCTCCAGCGAGATTCAGGAGCGGCGCGGCAGCGGTAACGAGGCGATCTGGCACCTGGAACGGGCCTTCGAGCAAACCCCGAGTCAGGCAGCGATTACGGATAAACTGCGCGACCTGTATCGCAAATACCGTAATACTAATCAAGACCGCATCCAGCTTACCAGCGGCGCAGTCGCACGGCAGTATGTGCGCAGCGGGCTGCATACGCAAGCGATTGAGACGCTACAAAATGCGCTGGCGCAAACTCCACGACGCGCAGACTTACGATTACTGCTGGCCAGCACGCTGTGGGACAGTGGGCGCGAGATGGAAGGCGCAGAGGCCGCGCTGGAAGTGCTGAAGCTGCTGCCGGACTGTGTGCAAGCCAACCAGATTCTGACCTGGTTATGGATGGCGGAAGGTCGCCCGTCGGATGCGCAGCGATATGTCAGCCGTATTGAGGCGGTCGAGCCTTATCTGGCGTTCCAAGTCGTGCAGGGCACACCCCCACCTGCGGATGCCTTTACCCTGCCGGAACTGGATTACACCAGCTTTTCGCAGCGGCGACTGGCGACCAAGCGGCCTGATTGGCTGGAAGATATTGATCAATCCCCGCCGGAAGCGGATTGGATGGGTATGGCGGCGGGTGCAGCAGCGGCAGATAGCTTGCCCGATGAAGACCCCGCGCTGGAAACAGCGATGCCTTCCGACTGGCTGACCGAGCATACTATTACTGAAGACGAGGCGCCAGAGGCCAATGATCTTTTCGGTGACTTCACGGCAGATTTTGAGGCTGAAGCCGGGTCTGATGATGCACTACCGGATTTCGCCCTGAACGAGCCGGAAATCCCCACAAGCACAGGCATGACGGATTTATTATCCCGGCTGGACAGCGCAGAAGATGAGGTTATCGAGCCGGCAGACCTCAGCTTCCTGGAAGAAGAAGACCTGCCCGCGCCCGACTGGATGGCGAGCGCAGACGAGGCGGCCAGCCTGAGCATTGAGCAGGATCGGGAGCAGTCTGACTGGTTAAGCACAGCGGATGATTTTGAAGCGCTGGCGAATGAAGATGAGGATGATCTCTCCTGGCTGCAAAGCACGGAGCAGGATGAAGCGTTAAACCTGCCGTCGTCTGTGGATGCGATGGATGATCCGCTGGCGTGGCTGCAGGAGAGCGGGGTGGAATTCACCGAAAACCCGGTGGAAGACCTGTTCGCAGCGCCCAGCAGCGCAGGCCCGACCCGCAGTGAGGAAGACCCGTTAGCGTGGCTGCATGAGAGCGGCGTAGAATTGACGGGGCAGGAAAGCCGTGAGGCGTTACCCTCACTTGATGATGAAGCCGAAATCACTTTCCAGTCTCCTGATGCGGCTGATCCTTTCGCCTGGATGAAAAACAGTGGGGTGGAGATGGCCGAGGCCGATCTGCCTGATCTGTTCGCTGATCTGGACGAGGAGATGGGCGTGCGGGAACGGGGCACAGGGGAATATCTGGCGATTGAAGATCATGCCGACCCGCTGGCCTGGATGCATGGCAGTGGGATAGAATTGAATGAGGATGAACCTGACGAAGGCGATGATCTGCCCGCGTTGGGGGACGATATTTCACGCGCCGCCAGCCCGGCAGAGGAAGCTGGCCTGGACTGGCTGCATGATACCTCTTCGTTAGACGAAGCGCTGGATATTGAAGAACTGCTGCAAACCGGTGACCTTCTCTCCGGTACGGGCGCTCTGGAAGAGCGCGATGCTGCGCCGGGGATGTTCGATGCGCTGGCAGAGGACGAGGAACTCAATTTCTTTGAAGCCGCGGCGACGGCGATGCCACCCGACCAGGACGAGACCCCCGTGAGGGCTGCGGAAATTTCTTTCGCCAATACTTCTAATGATACAGATGGGCAAACCGATATGTCTGACTCGAATGATTTACCGGATTGGCTAAATTCGCAGTCGTCCCAGGGTGATGAAGATGGGTTTTCATGGCTGGACGAAGAACCCACCGACGAAGCGGAAGCGCTTGAAGACGAGAATGCCCTGGACTGGATGGCGGAAATTCCTAATGAGGCCGCAGAGGCGGAGTCTTTTTCGAGCATGAGTTTTGAGGACGCGCCGGGAGAAACCGGTGGGCTGGACTGGCTGAACATTGAGGACGATGAGCCAGAGGCCGAACCCGCGCAAAATGTCCCCGGCTGGCTGGCGGATGCCGCACCCACGGGGACAGCCGATGAAGGCCAGTTTGAATGGCTGAGCCTGGAAGACGAAGATGAGGAAGCACCACAAGCGGGCACTGCTGCTGGCTGGCTGGAAGGTGCGCCGATTTCCGACTCGGACGAGTTCGAGCAGGAAGCTGAGCAGATCGACTGGACCAGTGAGACAGAGATAATGGGCACTGCCAGTGACAGCCCGGACTGGCTGGCCGAGATTGCACCTGCTGCCGAAAGCGGGATGGATATGCCAGAGGCAGAAGCCGCCAGAGCAGGTGATCTGGATTGGCTGTCTGATGATACAGGTGAAGAGTCACAAACCCCTGCATGGATGGCGGACAGCGTGACAGAGCCTGCTGCCGAAGCATCGGGTGAATTTGAATGGTTGTCTACCGGGGAAGAGAGCGCAGAAGAAACCAGTGCAGAACCGGTGAGCGATACGCCTGACTGGCTGCGTGAAGTCGCGCCTGCTGCTGAATTTGAGGCTGAGGACACATCCGACACGGGCGATGCCGGGCAATTTGAATGGCTTTCGGGCGAAGGCGACGTAGAAGAAGCCAGCACAGAATCGGTGAGCGATACGCCTGACTGGCTGCGGCGTGAAATCACGCCTGCTGCTGAGGACACCTCTGGCGCGGGCGATGCCGGGCAATTTGAATGGCTTTCGGGCGAAGGCGATGAAGAAGAAGCGGTTGAGACCGGATTTACCTGGGAAACTGAAGAAAGCATCGAGGAAGCCAGACTGGTCACGGATACCCCTGACTGGCTGGCCGAGATTGCCCCGGTGGGTGAAGCCTCCGCCGAGGATATAACGTCGGAAGAAGCAGGTGAAGGCGAGGAAGCCAGCTTCCAGTGGGGCGCAGAAAGCGAACCGGACTGGCTGGCCGATCTTTCGTCCGACAGCGAAGACAGTGAAGAAACCCCGGAAACGGTTGAAGATTCAGAAGTCCCGATGTGGCTGACCGATGCGGCCCCGTCAGCCGATGATGCGCTGTCATGGACAGAGGATGATGCAGAGCCGGAAATCACGTTTTCCACTGACCCCGCAGAGAGCGGCTTTGGCTGGATCGGCGAGCATGAAAATATAGAAGCCGGGATTGAGCACCAGCCAGAAGCGGAGGCTGAATTCTCTGGCGAGGGCGCAGCCCCTTATGAGTATGATCTGCTGGAAGATGAGCCTGGCGCGTATGACCAGAATGCTGAGATAGAAAAAGAACTGGCCGCCGCTGCCGCCCCACCCCCGGCCGAAAACGCGCCGGACTGGTTGAACGCGATGGTGCCGGGTCTGGACTTAAAGTACGAACCCGGCAGCGATGATGTGTTAGAATCAGAAATCGCAGAGAAACCACAGACTGCCGCCAGCAATTTTAACTGGCTCACCGAAATTGTGGACGAGGAAACCGCACAGGTAGCCGCTGTGCAGGAGATGGGTGAAACCCCGGCCTCCCAGACTGCCCGCCAGGGACGCTTCAGCTTTTCACGTCGCCCGGCCTGGCTGCGCGCTCTTACCGAGCGCAAAGACGAACAACCTACAGGCGACCAGGATGATTTTAACCTGCCGGACTGGTTAAAGTAACTGGACTTATTTGCGTAAGAGGTAGAAATAATGCCACCTGCCGACATACCCGATTTCGACTCAATGTCCCCGGAAGAGGTCATGGCCTGGATGGAGAGCCTGGCTAAGCGTCAGGGGGCACATGAGGGTTTTACGACGGCTGCCGATGTGGAAATTGAGGAAATTGACCCGGACAGCGTTGAGATTGATGAGCCGGGTTATGTACCTTTTGGCGAGGAAAGCAGCCCGAAACCCGCTGCGGCCAAACCCGCCGAACCACCGCCTGCGGCACCTCCTCCACCAGCGCCGCCCGAACTGCCTGAAATACCAGAGATGCTGCCTGGGATGAGCTTCGACGAGGAAGAAACCCAGCCCGCCCCCACTTTTGAAATGGGTGGGATGGCCTGGCTGGAAAGCCTGGCGGCTGACCAGGGAAGCGACTTCCCGCAAATTGATCTCTCCTCACTTTCGGAGGCGTTGGGGACAGCGCCCGCCAGCGAAGAGGCAGCCAACCCGATTGAATGGCTGGAAAGCATGGCGAATGATGCCGAGGAAGCCCCAGACATTACCGAACTGGAAACAGCGGGTATACCTGAACTGAGCCTGGACGACGATGATTTCGCCGGAATCGAGGACCCGTTAGCGGCAGGGATTGACCCGATGGCGTGGCTGGAAAGCCTGGCAAAACGTCAGGGGGTAAAGGATGAGGAACTCACTACAGCGGCGGACATCAAACTACCTGCGCCTACCCAGGCACCAGAGCCAGACCTGAGCGCGAGTTTTACGCCACAAATTCCCAGGGAAGAAACCACCAATCCGGCAGCATGGCTGGAATCGCTGAGCGCAGAGCAGGCGATGCCGGCACAGGACGCAGCCCAGGCCAGCAGCATGACCGACGAGGACATTCAGTATGCTCTGGCGCGTGGGGTGGAGATCCCACGTGATGAGATGGCCGCGTTCCTTGACAGGCAGCTTCAACGCCAGCTTGAAGGCGGCGAATTTATACCCCCGGATGCAGATTATGACCCGGATGCCCCGGCGGAAAAAGCGGAACTGCCGGACTGGCTGCTGGAACAGGTGCAGCCGCCTGAAGTTGAAACAGAACCTCCGGCGCTGCTGGATGAGATTATCGAACCGCCGGATGTCGCAGATTTACCGGACTGGCTGCGGGAAGATACTGGTATTGATGAAACCGAGCTGGATAACATCTTCGCGCCCGACCCTGTTAGCCCGCCAGTGGGTTTGTCCGGCACTTTTTCCGCTGTGGAAATGGATACTGACGACCCCTGGGTAGTGGCATTTGATGAGGAAAGCCAGGCCGACCCTGACCAGATCCCGGAATGGTATGCCCGCAACCTGAGCGACCCAGAGCGCATTGCCGCTGTGGAAAAACAAGCTGGCAGTGAACTGGAAGCCGCTGTGCTGGAACCTGAGACGGAGCTGACTGCTGGTGAGCTGGAGCCGGGTATCCCGGACTGGCTGCGCGATGCGATGGCGACGGGTGAGGAAATGGAAGCTGTGATGATCCCGGACTGGCTCAGTGCTGATGCGAGCGAGGACATCAGCCTGGAGCCTGCCGCAGAAATTGAACTGCCGGACTGGCTGCGGGCTGCGGATACTGTCGTGGAAGCCGCCGAAGTCCCGGACTGGCTGCGGGAAACGATGGATGAAGAAGATGCCGCGGCATCTGCCCCTGCCCCGGCTGCGCAAGCTGAACCCACGCCGACGGTTTCTGCTATACCGTCCGCGCCGCCTGTTCAGGCCATGTCGCCAGTCCCTGTGCCCGCGATGGTCAATGTGGATGTCGAGGCGACGCTGGCACAAGCACGCCGTCATATCAGCAGTGGCAACGTGGCGGGCGGCCTGATTGAGTATGAGAGCATTATCCGCGCTAATAAAGCGCTGGACCTGGTGGTGAACGACCTGACGCAGCTTGTGGAACAGCATAAAGATAACCCGGCAGTCTACAGGGTGCTGGGGGATGGCCTGATGCGGCAGGGCAAGCTGCAAGGTGCGCTGGACACTTACCGCCGCGCACTTAATCAGCTATAATCACTCAGCGAAAAAACGCAAAGAGACGGGTCGTCAGCGGCCCGTCTGTCATGTCTGGATTGAACACAAAAGGAAGATAGCCATTTTGGAACATACACTGATTATCATTAAGCCCGATGCGATGCAACGCGGGCTGGCGGGGGAAATTCTGAAGCGCTTTGAAGCGCGCGGGCTGCGCATCATTGGCATGAAGCTGATGCAGGTGCCACGTGAACTGGCCCAGCGGCATTATGCCGAGCATGAGGGCAAGCCTTTTTATGAGGGGCTGGTAAATTATATTACGTCCGGGCCGGTGATCGTGATGGCGCTGGAAGGCACAAATGCTGTCACTGCCACCCGTAAGACGATTGGCACGACCAAAGCTTTTGAGGCGGAAGCCGGGACTATTCGCGGGGATTTCGCGCTGGAAGTGGGGCGCAACCTGGTGCATGGGTCGGATAAACCGGAAACAGGACAGCGGGAAGTCGCGCTGTGGTTTGACGAGGGCGAGCTGCTGAGCGGCTGGTCACGCGATACAGATCGCTGGATTTTCGAGTAAAAGAAGTACAGGTCTGCGGCTGCCTGTACGACTGGAAGTGGACAAAATTTCACGCTGAATGGCAGATGTATAAAAGGCGCTCGTGATGAGCGCCTTTGTTATTGAATACTGACGAGGACGTTGGCGCTGCGCCACAGACCTTCCAGGTCATAGTAGCGGCGCTTTTCCTCCATAAACAGATGGACCACGATATTCCCATAATCCATCAACACCCAACCGCTTTCCGGGGTGCCTTCCACCGAGAATGGCAATCTGCTGTAGTTTTCTTTCACGGCTTCACGCACATAGTCGGATAACGCACGTAACTGGCGGTCGCTGGTGCCATTGCAGATGATGAAAAAATCGGCGATGACGGTATCGGGGCGCAGATCAAGCAAAACGATGTTTTCTGCTTTTTTGTCCTCGACCACATTAACAATATGGCGGGCGAATTCTAACGAGTCCAGAGAGTGCCTCCTGATATCTTCAGTTACTAATTTTGATTGTAGCATAATCCATATTTCCTGTCAGTCACCATGAGTACAGTAAAACATCAGAAAACCATAAGAGAATTTATCTGCATTCTAAATTGGCTCACTAAGGCTCATTAAAGATCATTATACCTGACAAGCCCGGCAAGGCAAGGCTGAATGCAGCCTTTTGTTTTGGGCTGGCAGCGCCTAGAATGTGCAACCAGTGACCAAGCCCGGAGAACTGCATGACGACACCTTATGATCAGAAGATCGCCCAGAGTTTACAATTACGCCCGCAGCAGGTGAACGCTGCGATTAAACTGCTGGACGAAGGGAACACCCTGCCCTTCGTGGCACGTTATCGTAAAGAGATGACGGGCAGCCTGGATGAAGACCAACTACGACATATCCTGGACATGGCGACGAAAATACGCGCAGTCGATGAACGGCGCGAGACCATTCTGAAGTCGATAGAGGAACAGGGGAAGCTCACGCCTGGGCTGCGGCAGCAGATTGAAAGCGCGGAAACAATGACCGTCCTGGAGGACCTGTATACGCCTTATAAGCCTAAACGGCGTACCCGCGCCAGCATCGCCCGTGAGAAAGGGCTGGAAGGACTGGCCGCGCTCATCCTCCAACAGGAACGGTCTAATAAACCGCTGGAGGAACTGGTAAAACCATTTCTGAATGACGAGGTGACCACCACTGGCGAAGCGCTGGAAGGGGCGCGGGATATTGTGGCGGAGGTCATCAGCGAAAACGCGCAGATACGGGGTGAGGTGCGCGCGAAAGCGTTGAAGTGGGGGCTGAGCCAGGCGGAGAAGGTCAAGGGTGCAGATGACCCGAAAAACACGTATGAGATGTATTACGAATTTGAGCACCGGATTGACCGCATAAAGCCCTATCAGATACTGGCGATCAACCGCGGCGAGAGTGAGGGCATCCTCAAGGTGCGCGTGGATATTTCCGAGCGCGACTGGCAGCAGGCACTTGGGCAGGTATTCCGGGCAGACCATCGTTCACCGCTGGCAGAGCAGCTTGAAATGGCGGTGGGCGATGCAGCAAAACGGCTGCTGCTGCCGGCGATTGAGCGCGATGTGCGTGGAAAGCTGACCGAAGACGCGGAACAGCACGCCATCACAGTGTTTGCCGAGAATATGCGCGGGTTGTTGAGCCAACCGCCGCTGACCGGGCATGTGGTGATGGGGGTTGACCCGGCTTATCGCACGGGCTGTAAGATCGCCATCGTGGATGCGACAGGCAAAGTGCTGGATACCAGCGCGGTTTATCCCCACGCGCCGCAGAAGCAGTGGCAGGAGGCGCTTGACAGCCTGGGGTTGATGATCAGCAGGCACAAGGTTTCGCTGATCGCTATCGGCAACGGCACCGCATCCCGCGAGACCGAACAGCTTGTCGCTGAACTGACACGGCAGATGGAGAATACCCATTACCTGATGGTCAACGAAGCTGGAGCGAGTGTGTACAGCGCCAGTCCGCTGGCAAAAGCAGAGCTGCCTGACCTGGATGTGACGCTGCGCGGGGCGGTTTCGATTGCGCGGCGGGTGCTTGATCCACTGGCTGAACTGGTGAAAATCGACCCGAAGTCAATTGGTGTGGGTTTGTACCAGCATGATGTGAACCAGAAAGCGCTGAGTGAAGCGCTGGATGACGTGGTGGAGATCGTGGTCAACCGGGTCGGGGTGGACCTGAACACGGCATCTGTCGCGCTGCTGACGCATGTGGCAGGTATCGGGCCGAAGCTGGCCGAGCGTATTGTCGCCTACCGTGATGAACACGGGCCGTTTAAGAGCCGGAGCGAGCTGAAAAATGTACCGGGGCTGGGGCCAAAAGCCTTCGAGCAGGCAGCGGGCTTCCTACGTATCCGCGAAGGGGATAACCCACTGGATGCCAGTGCTATTCACCCGGAGAGCTATAAAGTGGCTGAAAAGGTGCTGAAAACGGCGAAGGTTAAGATGAGCGATCCAGCAGACCGTCGCGAGGGCGCGTTGAAGACGCTGCGTGAAACAGCTCCTGTGCCTCAACTGGCCGAACAGTTCAATGTGGGCCTGCCGACACTGCAAGACATCCTGGAACAACTGGCGAGGCCAGGGCGCGACCCGCGCGAGGATTTGCCCACGCCGCTGCTGCGCAGTGATGTGCTGGCAATGGAGGATCTAAAAGCGGGGATGCGGCTGAATGGTACTGTGCGTAATGTGGTGGATTTCGGTGCATTCGTTGATATTGGCGTGAAGCAGGATGGCCTGCTGCATAAGAGCCAGCTCCCGCGCGGGCAGGTGCTCCATGTGGGGGATGTGCTGGAAGTGGAGATCCTGAGCGTGGAAATCGAGCGGGGACGCATCGGGCTGGGGTGGGCCGATGGCGCTCCATAGGCGCGGGTGATGCATCGGGTTTCCCGCTGACCTGGGCAGTGCTGTCAGAGTTTCTGGAACAGCCTGGCAGGTTGGTTCGGGTAGTGGCGGAGTAGAATGCTGCTCTGGCAACTACCACCCCAGGCGCTGGCGCAGCGACTCGGCTTGTTCAATCTGGGTGTGGAGCCAGGGCGGCGCGGCAGGATGGGCGTAGATTTCATCGGCAGTGAGCCAGTAGACCGCGGCCACTTCGTCGGGATCAAGGGCGGACGCTTCTCCTGATTGATACTGGCAGAGAAAGATCACATCCAACACGGCCACAGAATCACCGCGCGCACGAAAAACGTTATCATAGAGATAGATCGTCTCACCGACCTCTACACCCACCTCTTCCAGAATTTCACGACGCAGCGTGGCCTCAAGTGCGTTTACACGCTCATCCATGCCTTCAAGCTTGCCGCCAACCAGCGCCAGCGCCCCGGCAGCGTGGGATTCACCCGCACCGCGGATCACCACCAGATAACGGCTATCGCGCACAATCGCGCCTTCAATGTTAACGATGTAAAAATGTTCGTTCATGATCGCTCCAAAATGCGCAGCTACAGATCAATGATCGAGAGTTTTTTGTCCTGTCCGGCCAATTTGCGGGCACGTTCCTGCGGGAGGGCAACCAGGGTAGACTCCTCACGATAATCAAGCGCGAGTGTGGTAAAGGGGATGATCTGTCGCCAACCGCGTAAAGGGCCGAAGGGCGCAAGCACCAGCTTGATGACCAGTGCTTCAATCATCTGCCAAGCATAAGGGGTATCGTAGGGGTAGGCCAGCACAAGCTGTGGGTCAGACCTGAAGCGGGCATAGTTGGCGATCTTCGCCCGCTGGAGGAAGGTGGGCATTGCCTGAAGGCGCTCCTGAATGATGGTCGGGTAATGGCGCAGGCGCTCATCGAGACGGGCACGGCACGCCTCTTCGCGCAGCACCTCAATCACGGCACGACGGATGCCTGCTCGCCCGCTCTCGTCACGCAGATCGGTCACCGTCACCTCGGAGAGCGCCATACGGCCATCGGGCAGTGGAAAGCACTTGAGCGACTGCGCGCCCGTATAACTGCCCCACCCCTGCCCGCGGGGCATGGCACTGCGCCAGATGTGCCTGAGGGTGTCGTCATCGAAGCCCTGCGTCGGTGTCGTGAAGTTATAGCCGCGCTTATGGCCTTCGAGCAGGTATTCGAGCACAAGTGTCGTCATGAATGCACAGTAATGAGTGGTGAACAACAAGGGGGTGATGCTGCGCATCACCCGGAACGTTATTATAGCGCCTGAGAGGTTATCTGGCGCGTGGTTTGGGGCGAATGGTGTTGAAGAATTCGCGTATGACCGAGCGCACTCCTTTACCAGTGACAAGGCTGCCCTCATGAATCGCCCATTTGTAGCCGACACGCTCAGCCTGATTTTTGAGGCGCTTCTGCTCGTTGCGGTAATTGTCCATGATCTCACTGAGGGTGTGGTGGTTGCCCCACAGGTCGGCTTTATTGACGATGATGTAGAAGGCTTTGACCCCTTTCGCCACACCAAGTTCATCGTCAATCATCTGCATGACGAAGTTGAGCGCGTCCTTTTGCAGGTGCGCATCGGTGTGATCCATCATGAAGATGATGCCACGCGGCTGGGCGGTGCGGAACAGCTCTGTCCAGTCGGTTTCCCACATAGCATACTCACCGCCCACATCACGGTTGGGCTTGAGCTTCATATAACCATCGCCGACCTGCGTGTTAAAATCCGGCACGACATCACCACCCGCCGCTGTTGGGTCGGGCTGGAAGTCGCCAAGCTGATCCATGTTGTGACGCAGCCATTCGATGAGGGTGGTCTTGCCGGTCTGCCGCGCGCCAAGCACAATAAACGACATGCCGGAGACTTTGACATAGAAGAAGTCCTGAATCTCACTGACCCCCTGTGAGACGGTGCGCGCCACATTGGTAATTGAACCAATGATGACGGTAATGATCGTATCGAGAATGTTATTGTTGCTCACGATGACCTCTATACATTCACATTGAAGCTATTATACGTTATACGTCAAGAGGCGCGTGGGGGTTGCTGTTTTCTTGTGCCTATGACGGAAAGCTGCCAGATGCGGCGTTGAGCATCCTGAAATCCAACGTATTCGAGTCTTCTCCATAGGGTGAGGCTACTCTTTCAGGCGAATGATCCCTATAATGATAGGAGTTCCCCTCGAAAGGGTTGTAAGCGTTGCCTTATGCGAACATATGTGCTAAAATAATGCTAAGCTATGAGAGAAACCATGAGCGAAGAACGGATTGAATTCACTGTCGGACAGCCGGGTGAACGGCTGGATAAGACCATTATGGCACACATCGGTGATCGCCTTTCTCGCGCACAGTTGCAAACGCTGATGGCTGAAGGACGGGTGACGGTAGACGAAAAAACCATCAAGCCGGGCATTAAACTCAAGGGTGGCGAAACCATCCAGTTGACTATCCCCGCGCGCGATGAACCAGAGGACGTGCAACCGGAAGCGATCCCGCTGAAGGTGCTGTACGAAGACGACG
>JBGSXK010000425.1:0-2371 GCA_041751455.1 Anaerolineae bacterium | reverse complement strand
TTCTGGATTACCGTCCACACCTTTGGCGTTTCCAGCAGCGCGCAGCGATTTATGTTCTCATCATCACTGCTGTGATTCTCGTTCCTGTGTTTGTTCTCATGTTCAGCCATGTGCTGACTTTTTATAACGAAAGCCCACAGGTACTGTCGCTGACAGAGGTGCTTGCAGAGCAGCTACCTTTTTTGGCAGGGATGGCCATTGCATTGATTGCGGCCATTTTCTTCTCCGTGATTTATGGTCTGGTTGCGGGGGATCGGACGCGAGTTGCTACGGGTGGGCGGAATATGGGCAGCCCTGTCGAGCGTTTCTGGTGGTCGTTCATGCGTATCAGTGGGCTGTTGATCGTACCGCTGGTCTTTGGCCATCTGGCGATGATGCACATTCTGCAAGGCGTGTTCGACCTCACTGCCCAGGGGTATACGATTGTGGGCACAGGGGGCATTATTAATGAAAGTGGCACCGCAGTCGAGTTCATTGCCACCCGCTGGAACCTGTTGGTGGGGGGGGTTGCGATCTGGCGGCTGTATGATTTTGCGCTGCTGGCGCTGGTGGCCGCGCATGGCTTCAACGGCCTGCGTTATGTGCTGACTGATTACACGATGAGCAGCCCGACTCTGCGCCGGGCAATGGTTTACCTGTGCGTGATCGGCGCGACGGTGCTGCTGGTATTAGGCACAGGCGCACTGCTGGGCACGATTGACAGCACTGCGATTGAGATGGCACAGCAGGCTGCTGCAAACTTGCATCCGTAATAGGGATAGACCCCTATATACCATTTGAGCTGGTTGAGGAGTAACGTTATTATGCAAACACATCAGTTTGATGCCATTATCGTCGGCGCGGGGGGCGCGGGCTTGATGGCAGCGCTATACGCCAGCCAGGGCGGTGCGAATGTGGCGGTGGTCAGCAAGCTCTATCCCACCCGCAGCCATACCGGTGCGGCGCTGGGAGGCATCGGTGCGGCGCTGGGCAACCTGGAAGAAGATAAACCCATCTGGCACGCCTATGACACTGTAAAAGGTGGTGATTATCTGGCGGACCAGGACGCGGTGAAAGTGCTGGCAGAAGAAGCTGTCGATTCGATTATTGAGCTGGAACACATGGGGCTGCCATTCGACCGCACCTCGGAAGGGCGCATCAGCCAGCGGCGTTTTGGTGGGCATACCAGCCACTTTGGCGAGAAGCCTGTGCGCCGTGCCTGCCACTCTGCGGATCGCACGGGTCACATGATCCTGCAAACTCTCTACCAGCAGTGCATTAAAAATAATGTACGCTTCTTCGATGAATACCATGTCGTGGACCTGATGATGAACCAGGGGCGCGCAGCAGGTGTGGTGGCGATCAAATTGGGGACAGGTGAATTCCATGTATTTCATGGCAAGGCGACCCTGTTTGCAACAGGCGGGTGGGGCCGTGTGTGGCAGATCACCAGCAATGCTCACAGCCTCACCGGAGATGGCACGGCAGCGGTCTTCCGCCGGGGTGTGCCGTTACAGGATATGGAATTTTACCAGTTTCACCCCACAGGGTTGTATGGCCTGGGTGTACTGCTCACCGAGGGTATTCGCGGGGAGGGCGGTATTCTGCTCAACCGTCATGGTGAGCGCTTTATGGAACGTTATGCGCCAAAGATTAAAGACCTCGCCAGTCGCGATGTTGTCAGCCGTTCGATTTACCTGGAAATCCGTGATGGCAAGGGGATTCAGGGCAAGAATTATGTACACCTGGATATTCGCCCGGAAACTGTGAACCGCTACCTGGCCGAAGCAGGCGAGACTCGCCGCATTGATAACGCCTATATCGCCAAAAATCTGGCTGAAACGCTGGATGTCTGCCGGACTTACCTGGGTGTAGACCCGCTTACCGAGCCGATGCCCATCCAGCCAACGGCACATTATGCTATGGGCGGTATTCCAACCAATGTGGATGCCGAGGTTGTGATCGACGAGAACTGGACAGTGATGCCCGGCTTGTATGCGGCGGGGGAATGTGCCTGTGTAAGCTGCCACGGCGCGAACCGATTGGGCACAAACTCACTGGTAGACCTTGTGGTCTTCGGACGGCGTGGCGGGAAGGCCATTGCCGAATTCGTCAAACATGCCGACTTTGCCCCACTGCCTGCCAACCCCACGGCGCAGATCGAAGCCGAGTTTGAACGTATTCGCAGCAGTAAGGGCAAGACGCGCATCGCCGACCTGCGTAAGCGGATGCAGCAGACCATGATGGATAATGTCGGTGTGTTCCGTGTGGAAGCTGGAATGCAGGAGGCTATGCGTGATGTGGAAGAAATGCGCGAGCAATATCAGTCTGACATTTTTATTGACGATCATGGCCACCAGTACAATACCGACCTGATGGAGGCCTGGGAACT
>JBGSXK010000424.1:0-5379 GCA_041751455.1 Anaerolineae bacterium | reverse complement strand
CTCCACAACATAGAATATAGTCATTATAGTCCCGGCACATGACACAAGGCAATTGTGTTTATGACAGCGAATTTATCTGATCGGAGAAAACTTTTGTCCAATGGCGTTGAGAACCAGACTAATATATAAATGAATTGTAATCCCATTCAATTTTTGAGATGAGGCGCACTTTGGCTGGTGAACGCATATTGGTAGTAGATGATGGGCGCGAAAACCGCGAATTTGTTGTTGAGTATGTCCTTGAGCCGAATGGCTATATTTCTTTGGTTGCCAAAGATGGCCAGGAGGGGCTGGAACTGGCTTTGGAACACAGGCCCGACCTGATCCTACTGGATTATCAGATGCCGCGTATGAACGGCAAAGAGGTGCTGGAGCAGCTTGTCTGGCATAACGCTGATATCCCGGTCATCCTGATGACATTTCACGGTTCAGAAGAAATCGCTATAGAAGTGTACCGTCTGGGGGTGAGGGATTACCTGAAGAAGCCCTTCTCGATTGATGAAATGCTGGCGGCGATTGAACGCAGCCTGTCCGAGGTGCGCCTGCGCCGCGAGAAAGAAGCGCTGACTGAGCGCGTGATCCAGGCCAACCGCGAACTACAAGCACGCCTGCAAGAGATGAACGTACTTTATAATGTGGGCAAGAGCGTCACCGCGACGTTGAATATCGACCAACTGCTGCCGCGTATTGTCGATGCTGCCACGCAGATCACCCAAGCTGAGACCGGGCATATCTACCTGTTGCAGGACAGTGGTCGCCTGGTCTGTCGGGCGCTCAAGCGCCAGCGTGATGCCCGTGCCAAATCCACCAACCTGGAAATCAATGATCGCATCGCCCTGCAAACTATGGAAAGCGGTCAGGTTATTGTTCTCACACCAGAGCAGCTTTCTCGGAGCAGTGATGGGCCTCAGGCTGTCGCCTATGCACCGCTCATCTTCAACAAACGGGTGCTGGGGGTGCTGGGGGTGAGCAGTGTCACCGCCAACGGGCATGTTTTCACCAAGCATGACAGTGCGCTGCTCAGTACGCTGACCGATTATGCGGCGATTGCTATCGAGAATTCACGTAATTTTGAAGCAGTAAAACTTGCTAAGGAACGTGACCATGCCCAACTGCGCGGCACCTTTGAAAAACTGGTGCCGCCTTCTGTGGTGAACCGCATTCTATCTAATCCGGATTCGCTGGAACTGGGGGGCAAACGCCAGGAAATCAGTGTTCTGTTTGCCGATCTGCGCGGCTTTACCGCCTGGAGCGAGAATGCACCACCGGAGAAAGTTATCGAAATGCTCAACGACTACCTGAGCCACGCGGCGGAGGTGATTTTAGCATGGGATGGGACGTTGGATAAATTCTTTGGTGATGGCCTGATGGCGATCTTCAACGCGCCGACAAACCAGCCCGATCATGTGCAGCGCGCAGCAGATGCGGCACTGGCGCTGCTTCAGGCCGCTCAGGAGATGAGTAGCCGCCGCGGGGATCACCTTACATACAGCGTGGGGGTGAGCGTGGGTGAGGCCATTGTCGGCTACATCGGTACGGAGCGTGCGATGAACTATACCGCTGTAGGGGATGTGGTTAATCTCGCCAAGCGGCTGCAAGAAAACGCCGAACCAGGGCAAATCCTCGTTGAAGAAGCTGTTATCAAGCGACTGGAGGGCCAGGTGCAGGCACACGCGCTGGGTGAGCTGACGGTCAAAGGGCGCAAACAGAAAGCACGAGTGTATACACTTCAGGGCTTAAACCCGATTGTTTAGCAGTCCCAGCAATCAGGACTGGTAAATCCAAAAGCCGATCCCTGGCCGTTAATCGTCCAGCATTCCATCACGTGGACGGAAGCTGAGGATGAGCGGAGTTCCCTCAAAAGGGTAGGTGTCACGGATCTGGTTTTCCAGGAAGCGTTTATATGTAAAGTGAACCAACCTGGTATCATTCACGTGAAATAAGAACACCGGGGGGTCCACTGCCACCTGGGTAGCAAAGAAGATTTTAAGCTGACGGGTGCCTTTCTGTGGTGGTGGATGTTTCTTGAGCGCAGCACGCACCAGCCGGTTGAGGTCTGCCGTAGCCAACCGGAACGAACGTGATTCCCAGACACGATGCGCAGTCTCTAAAACCTGATGAATCCGCTGACCACTGAGCGCACTGATGAAAATGACCGGGGCATTGGGCAGGAAGTTGAATTTTTCCTTCATGTCCTGCAGGTAGGTGTTCATCGTGTGAGAATCTTTTTCCACCGCATCCCACTTGTTCACTACTACCACCACGCTCTTATTTGCATCCAGGATATAGCCAGCGATATGCTGGTCCTGCTCGGTTACGCCTTCCACTGCATCGATCAGCAGCAATGCCACGTCGGCCCGTTCAATTGCCTTCATCGTGCGCAGGACGCTGTATTTCTCCACGCCTTGCTCGATCTTCCCCCGCTTGCGAATACCTGCCGTGTCGATGAGCGTGACAGGTATGTTATGCCACATGATATGCGTATCAATCGCATCACGGGTGGTGCCCGCCACTGGGCTGACAATCGCGCGCTCCTCCCCCAGCATCAGGTTGAGAAGGCTGCTTTTGCCCACATTAGGGCGACCTACAATTGCAATTTTGAGGTGCTCCTCGTCGTCATCCTCTTCGCCCAGTTCGTGTGCCTGCTTTTGCAGTGCCTCGACAATCTTGTCCAGCAGATCGCCGACCCCCAGGCTGTGAAACGCACTGATCGGCTGCACCTCTTCGAAGCCCATCGCGTAAAATTCAAACGCATCTTCCATACGCTGTGGGTTGTCGGCCTTATTAGGCGCGATAATTACTGGCTTTTCGCGGCTGTAACGCCGCAGCACCTCGGCGATATGTTCGTCTGCCGCCGTGATGCCCTGCACAGCATCCGTGACCATAATAATCACATCGGCTTCCTGTGCCGCCATCATAGCCTGTGCCTCGATCTGTGGCACAAAATCAATGCTGCCCTCAGCCAGCGGGGCGACATCACGACTATTTTTTGGCTGGTAGACTTCAATGCCACCCGTGTCTACTACGTAAAACACCATCCCACGCCAGTCAGATTCGGCCTGCAAGCGATCACGGGTGGTGCCGGGAATCTCGTCCACAACCGCCATGCGCTGCCCCACCAGCCGGTTAAAAAGTGTACTTTTCCCTACATTAGGGCGGCCCACGAGCGCGACCATCGGTTTGCGCGCCATTTTTTCACCTTTCGATTTTCACAACCCGCATTTTAGCAGCATTGAGGGTTAATTCGTAGGTGAACTCTCCGGAGTCTGGTCTGCTTCCGCAGATTCGGTGATGCTCACGCCGATCTCTGCGGGCAGAACGGAGATATTGGTGGTTGTGGACTGATTCTGGATGATCGAAACATCGGGCACAAGCTGATAATTTCCAGGGGCCAAACCATTGACATCCACCACGACCCGCATACTCTGCACAGGCAGGGAATCCAGCATGGATTGCGGCCCTGTCACCAGTATGGTGACTTCGGGTGGGGAAAGTGCCACACGCCAGTCATCATCCAACCCGATGACCTCTACAGGGACACGGTCAAACTGACGGCTGCTTACCAGAGGTGTAATGCCGATAGATACGCTAACATTCTGGTTATCCACTACAAACAAATCATTCCCTGCGAGCTGGACTGTCACCTGCTGCTGGAAGCTGGCTGTGCGTCTGGTCAGGTCAATCGGCTCGGTGAAAAACGCGCCAGGTGCGTTTTCCAGGCTTTCTGGCGGCCCAGTGATGACGACTGTATCTGGAGACAGTGTGATTGAGTCGGTCACGTAACCCTCTGGCAGCGTCTCGTACAGAATATTGGGCACAACCCGCACTTCGCGTATGTCTGGCCGGGGCTGAATTTGCACCCGAACTTCAAGAATAGAGGGTTCCAGTGCCACATCTGCTATTGTATTGCCGTCCACATCCACGGCGACAAGACGGACTTCGGTTTGCAACGGCGCGCGCTGCTGGCTCAGATCCACTTCAACCTGCGCAGCGATCACCTGATCTACCCGGCTCGCCGGTCCACTGACAAGCACCTGGCCAGCTTCAAGCACTGCTTCGCCGACGATTTCATAGCCGCGTGGCGGGAGGTTTAACACTTCGGGATGCACATCCACAAACTTCTGCCGGGCTTCTTCTACTGTGACCATAATCTGGCGCGGAATCGTGTCGGCGAGTACCCGCCGCGAAACAATCGGCTGAAGGTCAACACGGAAGGTGCCAGCCCCGGAGGCTTCCAGGTCGGCGAGCACCTGAATATCATCGGTACTGAGGCGGGCAATGGTGGACTGTGGCCCGCGCACACTCACTCCCACCATAGTACGCGACTGGTCGGTGATGAGCAGGCCCTCGGCATAATTTATCTGTACCGGAATCCGTGTAAATGTACTTTCGACGATCGGATCCGATTCCAGGGTGGCGATCACCCAGATGAAAAATGCGAGTGCCAGCGACCCAGCCAACCACATTACATTATCGAGGATAGGACGGGCAGTGTTTTGTCCGGGAGTCATCAGGTCTGCTTCCGCCCACTCACCATCCCGATGAACTCAAGCATCTGCTCCCGGATACGCTTCCATGCGGTGGCCTGCATCTGCTGTTCGCTATCATAGATGGCATTAAGGATGGTCTTTAGCCGCTTGGAATCCAGACGGGGGATCATGCGCCCGCTGTCGGTAATGGCGATGCGCCCGGTTTCTTCCGAGATAACAATACAGATTGCGTCGCTTACCTCGCTCATGCCGAGTGCCGCGCGGTGACGGGTGCCCAGGCTGCGGTTGGGTAAATTGCGGCTGGCCGACAGCGGCAGCACAGAAGCAGCAGAGGCGATGCGCCCCTCGCGGTTGATGATAGCCGCGCCGTCGTGTAGTTCGGTCTTCGGCCAGAAGACCGTTAGTAAAAGCTGTGGACTCACTTCGCTGTCGAGAATAATGCCCGTGCGAATATACTCGTCCAGGCTGCTGTTGCGCTGAAGTACGATTAAACCGCCGTGCCGCCGTTCAGAAAGTTTCTCCGCTGCCTGGCAGATGTCATCAATCACCTTGATGCGTATGGTTTCGGTAGTCTGGCGCGGGTTAATCAGCAGCCCCGCCTGCCCCAATCGCTCAAGGCCGCGACGCAGTTCTGGCTGGAACACCACCGGGACGGCAAATGCAACAATCGGCAACGCGATATTCACCAGCCAGATTAAGGCTGTCAATTCAAAAATGCGTGAGATCAGTACCATGCCCAAAGTGAGCAGCACCACCCCACGCACCAGCGCAATTGCCTGTGTACCCCGGATAAACAGCGTAAAACCGAAGATCAGCAGCCCGACTAACAGAATATCTACCAGGGCATTGATCGTCAGGCTATCCAGTAACCAGGTAAGCTCCAGCATTA
>JBGSXK010000423.1:0-2525 GCA_041751455.1 Anaerolineae bacterium | reverse complement strand
TGCTGCATTCGTGATGGATAGCGTTAATATCTTCCTCAAGCTGGCGCAGGCGCAACAGTGTCAGTACCGGGTCACGCAGGTCTGTTGTGGCGCTGCTGTACACCTCATAAGCGGCAGCAGTACGCTCTGCCACCTGTTCCGGCGTACAGTCTGCATTCGTGGGCTGGGCGGATAACCTATGCCCGCCAGCGATCCAGACAAGGGCAAGGGCAAAACCCAAAAATTTGCGCATAATCCATCCTTCGAGTCTATGTGGAGTCCAGAGATTATAACCTGCATCAGCGCACTTTTGGCATCCTGCCAGTAAGCACCCCCGTTGGGGATTCATTACAGGAAAATCCTCCTGAGTCTTAGCAATTTTTGTAATAGGCTTCTGGACAAAACACGTTACAATGACTATAAAAATAAGTCTCGTCCGTTTTTTTACAAAATAGGAGTCGCGCATGTTTGGAGTTATCGATGTTGAACTTTTAGTTGCAGGCACTGTGTTGGGGTTGGTCCTGGGCGCAGCCATCATCACCTTCCTGATTTATGCGGCTGTTACCGCCTCACGTTCAGAATCTGACCCGGCCAACCCGGATAAACTCCATCAGGTCTACGGGTTATCATACTGGTCACGGGTCACCCGCCCGGATTTGCAGCGCGGCCATATGCACCTGCTGGGACGCGATCACGAGTCTGCCGGTTGGTAGCGTTAAAATTGGTTATTTAAAAACCGAAAATTTTGATACTGATCTAGCGCTGTGCGACACAGCGCCGCTATAATGCGGCCTGTCGCCAGCGTTTTTGATTTGGACATGAAGGGGGGATTCATGCAGCTTGTACGCTTTGATGACGCAGTAAAATTTGATGCGGAAGCAGGCGCTTTCCTGGCCGCGCATGAAGCGAAGAACAACCTGTTTCTTGGCCTGCTCAGCACCTTAAAAATCGACCTGCATCGCTACGGTGAAGAAGTTCCCTATCTGGCGTTGGTCAAAGCGGGAGATGGGGTCTGTGGGGCAGCGCTGCGCACCCCTCCCTATAATCTGCTGCTGTCATGGATGGATGACCCTGTAGCGCTGCAAATGATTTTGGCCGATGCCCGGCAGAAGTACGGTACGCTGCCAGGTATGATCGGCGAGACAGAGCTGACCAAAACCGCGGTCGAGCGCTGGCACGACCTGACCGGGCAGCCTTACCGAGTACGAATCGCTGAGCGCAGCTATCAACTGGAGCAGGTGAATCCCGTGCCTTATGTGCCCGGTGCCATGCGTTTAATCACCCCGGCAGATCGTGAATTAGTGATTGAATGGTTAGTGGCCTTTGGAGTGGAGGCAGGTGTTGAAAGCGACCGGGCTGGTGCCGAACACAATACGGATAGGGCACTGGTGGGCAGAGTGAGCCGCTTTTACGTCTGGGAAGACGAAGGTACAGTCGTTTCGCTGGCAGGCTGCACGGGGGAAACCCCTAACGGTATTCGCGTTGGCCCGGTTTATACCCCGCCGGAGTATCGCCGCAAAGGTTATGCTACGGCGTTGGTTGCGGCGCTCAGCCAACTGCTGCTGGATGAAGGCCGTAAATACTGCTTTCTCTTTACGGATCTCAGCAACCCCACCTCCAACCATATTTATACCCAGATCGGTTATCGCCCTGTGTGTGATGTGGATATGTATGAATTTGGGACAGAAACCACATAGCGGGGAGTTTGTGCTGCCGGTGACGATTTCCAGTATATAAAAATCACCAGTATCAGGTGGTTTTGTGTTCATGCTGAGGGTCGTAAAAGCAGGCTTATCCCTGTCCGCTAAAGACTTCACCACGAACCCGATAGCCCAAGGGTGCCCACATCACCCCGGCACCATCACCAACCGGAAGTGTGCGTGGCAGATCGGTCATGGTGCCATCGCGCCACAGGATTCGCGCAAGATCAAAGATGACAAATGCCCGTCCATCTGGCGAAATGGCGATGTTGCGCGGGTCAGACGGCAGGTAAGGGGCAAAATTGCCTATCGACGGACTCAGTGCCCGGATGTACAGGGAATCCTGATCGGGCTGATTCACAACCCAGTCGAATCCGCTTTGATCCAGCGAGACAGTCAACCCTTCCGGCGCAAGCGGCGTATAGAGTTCGACAGCCTCAGCCAGAAAGGAGATACCGGTTTCGGGGTCAACAAGATAGGGCGGCTGGAAATCTGTATCAATGCCGAGGTATTCCTTGCCATCAGCATCTGTCACTAAGAAATACTGTCCAAAGTTGACACCGCCAGCGAGATCATCGAACAGCAGATCGCCATCTGTGCCGTACAGTGTGGCGACTTCCGCCTCAGCGCCTTGTGAAATCACCAGGATGCCGCTTTGCCCCCATAACACCTGAAGCGGATAACCGGAAAGCTCTTCAATCAGGATGGAAATTTCTGCTGTCTCAAGGTCGTAAACAGCGAGCTGGTGTCCCGTGCCTCCGCGATCCACAATCCACGCAAGTTGAGTGCCATCTGGCGACCATGCAGGCTGCGAATAAGGCCGGCTGACTGCCGGGACGGGCAGCA
>JBGSXK010000422.1:0-3694 GCA_041751455.1 Anaerolineae bacterium | reverse complement strand
CGGTAACTGACGGGCGGGTGAAAGATGAAAACTACCAGGCACAGCCACCCTGTTTAGTGGGGCGCACGGAGGGTCGGTTGATGTCCTCAGTACCTTTATAAGCGTAAGGGTCTTTGCCCGCGATCATCACAATGTCACGATGATCGGCCAGGGCGATCCGTGTCCCCTCAGCAAAAGACTGCCAGGGCAGCAGCGACGACGCGCTCATATAATGATTGACCAGCACACGGCGATAACCCGATGCCGCACGGTTTTCAAAGGAGCGGTGCAGCAGATAGCCGTTAAAGAAAACAATCGCGCCTGCTTTGACCTCCACCGGGATAGAATCGGCATCGGTATAAGGGAAACCGTAAGACTCATCGGTACAGTCGAAGCGTGGGTCATCCTGCCTGCCCTGCGGCCATAATACGCCGGGCTTGTGTGAGCCAGGAATGACCCACAGGCAGCCGTTTTCCACCGTCGCGTCGTCCAGCGCCATCCATGCCCCGGTCAGGGTGCGGTCACGGGTGGGGATGAAATCCTCGTCCTGGTGCCAGGCCTGCCCTGGTTTGCCCGCCGCTTTAATGAACAGCATCGACTGCATACACTTGACATCAGGGCCGATCACACGGGTCAGCACATCGACGATCACAGGCTGTGCCAGATGGTTGTACATTAGCGGAGAAATTTTGTGCGGGAAGTGGACACAGAGGTATTTCGCAATCACCTCCTCATCGGTTTCATCGAGCGAGTGGGTATGACCACCCCGCAGTTCGCCACGCTGCCCACGGCAGATCGCCACTGTCTCCTGGCGCAGCGCCTCGATTTCGTCAGCGCTCAGCGCATTTTCGACCACCAGATAGCCGTTTTCGCGGTAAAATTCTGCGTCTTTGTCGCTAAGTTGCGGGTAGGCGAAGCCTGCTTCCCGCTTTGAGAGGATATTGGCCTGTACCATAACTGCACTCCTGTTTTTTGAACTGCCCAACCGTAACCATATTATCCCTCCTATAATAACATCAGAGCAGTGATCGGTAGAATGTCTGCGATTGGCAAAGAAATATCTGTGATTGGGTTTTATGGCTGAAATGGATCGTTATGACGATTCTGCCCTGTGGCCGGAGACGGTACAGGTGGGCGAGGTGATTTATCCGCCGGGCGGGGCTTTAGGCCCGCGCGTCCAGCAGTGGCTACAGCTAGTCATGATTCACAGCGGCGAGATGACCGTGTGGATTGACGACCAGCCATATTATGCCCCGGCAGCGACAGTCTCGCTGCTGTTACCGGGCCATAAAGAACGTTTCGCCTTTGCCGTGCAGCGTGAAACACATCACAGTTTTGTGCATATCGGGGTTGCACCGCTGCCTGATGCGCTGGAAGCAAGACTGCGTGAGCTGCCCTGGCCGCTGCCGCTTTCGACACAGATGGCCGACCTCACTGTCAGAGCGCTGGCACTGCGCAGCACAGCACTGACTACCGCCCGCCCACTGCTCAAGGCGGTAGTCGCGCAAATGCTGTGGCGTTATATCGGCGAGGGCGAGCGGCTGAGGATGGGGGTCAACAGCCCCGCAGCACACCCGGCAGTCGAGCAGGCGAGGCAGCATATTCACACTCACCTGAGCGAAGTGCTGACGCTGGACGATCTGGCGCAGGTGGTCGCCGTCAGCCCATCACATCTGATTCGCCTGTTCCAGACGGAGCTGAACATCACGCCTATCGCGTATCTGTGGGCGCAGCGGGTGGCGCGCGGCATTGAACTGCTGGAAAGCACAGGGCTGCCAGTGGGGATCATCGCGGAGCGCTGCGGCTTCCAGACCAGCTATCATTTCTCGCGCCGGGTGCGGGAGGCAACCGGCCTGGCCCCGCTGGAAGTCCGCCGTCGGGCGTGGCGCAGCGGTTAGCGTATTGGGGCGAAAGTGAGTTCCGGGTTCTTGAACGGTATGAGCGCCAGAATCACAGCATGTTCGTAGTAACCTGTGCGATCCAGCACATCATCGGTCAGGATGCCGACTGAGCCGTTGTTCTCTTTGGAGTTTTCGCGCTTGAAGACCAGATCATCCGCCGTGCCCAGCTCTTTGCCTTCATGCACCAGCGCCGTGACCTCGGCGGGCAGGACAAAGGTTGCCGTGCGGCTTTTGCCGATACGCTCATGATCGCGCACAATTACCCAGGCGAATCCCCGCATCTCGTCTTCGATTTCTTCCAGCCCACCTTCAATGCCCACCCAATAATCGGCCTCGTGCATGTGCTGCTCGGCGTTGGCCGCCCTGTTGAACGCCCCACGATAGGTGTCCTCGTCGGTCAGAGGTTGGTCGCCCACACCTGAATCGATCGCAATGCCCGTAATACGGAAATGCTCACGCGGGAACATACGCTCGAAGCCATTGCGCGCCGCCTGAATTTTGACCGGATTGGTTGAAGCGACAATCACCGTTTTCATGTTCTCCCTCCTTAATTCCTGGCAGTGTGCAGGATTGGAGCTTAAGGCTACAAGCCCCCAGTGATAAGCCTTTGTTAAGGGCGTTTATAGCGCCCGGATCACCCGTGCGGGGTTGCCTGCCGCGATCACACTGGGTGGCACATCGCGCGTGACGACGCTGCCCGCGCCAATGATGCTGCCCGCGCCAATGGTGACACCCTTGAGGATGAGCGCCTGCATCCCGATAAACACATGATCCTCGATCACAATGGGTGCAGTTGCCCCGGCCAGCGGCAGATTTTGCCGTGCCCGCGCGTCCAGCGGGTGAAAGTCGGTATCGGCAATGATGCTGTTCGCGCCTACCGTGACCCGATTGCCGATGCGCACAGACTCCTCCGCCACAATGCTCCCGCCCGTCATGCCAAAATCATCCCCGATGCACAGAAGCGCGCCCGGCCTGCGGGTGCTGAGGATGACCGGGTGCTGTGGCCCCAGCGGGTTGCTGCGCACGGTCGAGCGCAGTGACAGCCCTCGGCCTATTGTCAGCGTGCTGTCACGGTGCTTCTGGATCACGGGCAGGCCGTAGAGCCGCCAGCTTTGCCCCCAGGTCACGCCTGCCAGCAGGAACTGCACCCGCGCCAGCGGCAGCAGCAGCAGTCGTTCCAGTTCGTTGCGCGCCTTCCAGGGGGTATCAAAGGCCAGACGCAACGCAGCGCGTGAGAGCAGGGCTTCGGGCGGAGCAGCGTTATGTTCGTGTAAATGTGTCATAAAGATATGGTAGCGCAAAGCACGATAATGGGGAAGTGGTCTGTTGCAAATGGGATTCGCCATGCCATAATTGCCACGTTTGGGATGAAACGCCACAGAGATGTGAAGCCTTATAAAGTGAGCGTAAATGTCTATGATCGAACTGATTTATTCCACCCACCAGCCGCGCGTTGATGAAGCCATCACAGGGGTCATCAGCTTATGTGAGATGCTGCTGCCGGGGCGCATCCGGGCATACTACCTGACAGGCAGCTATACCGACGGCAGCGCGGTCGCCTCCAGCGATATTGACCTGGAAATCGTCGTGCGCGGGCAGATGGGCAACGAACGCGAGCAGTTCGAACGCATCAACGAGGCGCTTAACCGGTTGGGCACGTTTCTCTATGATCTTTCGTTTGTCGGCGAAGATGAACTCAGCGTGGGGCACATGCAGGATGCTGTCCCTGCGGCACAACAGGCGCTTCGCCATCAGCATGAGGCGCTGTAGATGCTGCGCTGGATCGTGGTAACAATTCTGCTGATGACCGGGCT
>JBGSXK010000421.1:0-26333 GCA_041751455.1 Anaerolineae bacterium | reverse complement strand
GGGCAGGCCGATCTGCTGGTGAATGGCAGTGTCGTGGCACAGGGTTCACCTGTGGGCGGGGCAAATGGCTGGCGGCAGTTGAATATTCAACTGGCAGGCAGCACGATCACCGTCGCGGTAGAGCGCACGATCCAGATCAATGCTGTTGATGTGGGGCAGCCTGTAGCGGGCGCGCTGAGCCTGAGCATTGAGGCGGGTACAGTGGCGGTGGATGATGTGGTGGTGAACAAGCTGGACGCACCGACCAGTGTTCCCACGCCAGAGCCGGTTATTGAGTCCACAAGCACCCCAGAAGTTGACCTTAACCTGACCTCAGCAGAGCGTTCTATGCTGGAACGGGCACAGGCCAACGGCAATGTGCGCGTGATTGTGGGGCTGGGTGGCCGTTTCGATACGACTTCCTCGTTCGAGAACCCCAGCGCGGCGCAGATGGATGCCCAGCTTCAACTGGCACAGCAGGGACGCTCGATGGTTCTGAGCGGGCTGAACCAGGCCGGAGCGCGGGTGAATGTCGTGGCGGACTCGCTGGATTGGGTCATCCCGTTTGTAGTGGTGGAAGTTGATGCCACTGGGCTGCAATACCTGTTCAGCGCGCGCGAAGTCGTTTCTATTCAGGAAGATGAACTGAGCGAGATGCACCTGACCAGCAGCCTGCCGGTAGTGGGAGCGCCTACGGCCTGGAGTTACGGCTATGATGGCACCGGCCAGGCGGTGGTGGTGCTGGACACGGGTGTACAAGCCGATCATGAATTTCTGAACGGCAAGGTGGTGGCTCAAGCCTGTTTCTCTACTAACGGCGTGATTGGCCCTTACGTGTCTTACTCGCTGTGCCCGAACGGGGCAAACAACCAGCAAGGCACTAACGCGGCCAGTCCTTCGGCCTGTGTGACCCAGTTTAATGGCGGTCTGTACACAGGTAATGAGGCCTGCAGTCATGGTACGCATGTGGCAGGCATCGTGGCAGGTTATAACACAGGACTGGGCGCTGGTGAGCCACAGTATGGTATCGCGCCGGACGCGAGCATCATCGCGGTGCAGGTCTTCAGCCGTATTCCGCTGGCTGACACCGAGTTCCCCCTGTCCTGGACAAGCGATCAGATACGAGCGCTCAACTGGGTGTACGGCATTCGCAACAGTTACAACATCGCCTCGATCAATATGAGCCTGGGCGGTGGGCGATACTTTGGCAAGTGCGACAGCGCGAATCCAGCTATGGCCCAGATCACCAAAGCACTCCGCAGCGCGGGTATCGCCACGATTGCCTCGGCGGGAAACAACGGCTTTCTCGATTCCATTGGCTCGCCTGCCTGCGTTTCCAGCATTGTCAGTGTGGGTTCGAGTCTGGACAACGACAGCATTTCCAATTTCTCCAATCGGGCGAATTTCATGGATCTGTTCGCGCCGGGGTCTTCGATCCAATCCTCGGTGCTGCCGGGGGTTTACGAGAACTATAACGGCACGTCGATGGCTGCGCCGCACGTGGCCGGGGCTTACGCCATCCTGCGTGAGGCCAAGCCTAACGCCAGCCCTGCTTCTATGCTGAATGTGCTGAAGAAAACCGGCGTGCCGATCACCATCACGGGCGGAAAGAAGATTTCGCGTATCAATGTGGCCGCAGCAGCGGGTAAACTGATCGCCAAGCCCAAGAAGGTGAAACTGAACACTCCGGCGAATAAGTCCTTCACTAACCAGACCACCGTCACGTTCGCGTGGCCGGCGGCGGTAGGTGGCGTAACTTATGAACTGCAAGTCGCCAATACAGCGAACTTCAGTTTGGTATATCACTCCAGCACAGGGGGCAGCCTTTCGCGTGTTGTGGGTGGCCTTACGGAAGGGCGCTGGTACTGGCGGGTGCGTGCGCTCAACCTGGGTGGGCCGGGGCCGTGGAGTGCCAAGTGGTCATTTACGGTAGACCTGACCAATCCAGGCGAGACAAGCCCTGTCAGCCCGGCGGATGGCGCTAACGCGCCCTCGCGCCCGGTGGTGAAGTGGACGAAGGCACTGGGGGCGAATTATTATCGTGTCCAGATTGACAATAATTCCGACTTCAGCAGCCTGGAAGTGAACGTTTTCCCGGTCAAGGGTGTAAGTTACAAAGCGCCCACGCTGCCGCCCGGCACGTACTACTGGCGCGTGCTGCCGCTGGACTTCGCGGGCAATAACGGGGGTTGGACACCAACCCGCAGCTTTACTATCAACTAGTTCACGATTCGATGCATGTTCACAGGGGCGAAGCCTAGACTTCGCCTCTGTGTTTTTATACCGCGTCGGGCTGGCCGACCTCGCGCAACAGGTCGCGCAGCGTGGCGACAGCATAAGTCATACCCTCGATACCGCTGAAACCGCCGCTGTGCCCGGCCACCGTCAGGTGCGGCTCTAAGGCCAGTATTCCCCTGTAATCCGCAGCGCGCAGCTTTATGAGCAGTTCCTTCACCTGGCCATCACCCTCGCCTGCTGCTTTCACCTGCCCACTGCCCAGCAGCGCATCTTTAATGTGGATGTAGCCAATATAGGGGCTGAGGGTGTCCCAATAGGCCTCGACCTGATTCGCCACGCCCACCTGTACGAAATTGGCCGGATCCCAGATAAAGCGCAGATGGGGGCTGTCCACATGCCGCAGCAGCGCGAGACAACGCTCTGGTGTGTCGCCTACGATGTCCTTCTCGTTTTCCAGCAGCAGCAGAAAATCTTCCTGTGCAGCCAGGGCAGTGAGATGTTCCAGGCGCGTGGCGGCTTCTGGCACATAGGTGTCATAGGCGGCGTTGGTGCTGATATCCGGGGGATAAAACGAGAAGATGCGGATATTGCGGGTGCCCAGGGCTGTGCCGATTTCCATCAGGCGGCGCAGATGCGCGAGTTCGTTCTCCAGCGGGTCGAGGATGGGGGATTTGCCAATGGGGCTGCCGAGGCAGCTTAGGGTAATGCCTGCGTCGTGGCAAAGCTGCCTGATCTGTGCGACCTGTTCCTCGCTGAGGTGCAGCACATTAGTGCCCCAGGCGGCGCGCAGTTCCAGGCGGGTGACACGCAGTTCATTGAGGATTTCGAGCTGAGTTTCCAGGTCACTGGCGATCTCGTCGCCAAAGGCGCTGAGCGTGAAATGAGCCATAATTTCTCCTTCATTCCCTTTATACATACTGCTCAATGTCCCGATTATAACTTGTGAGGGCTGATATGCCCCTGCGCCCGGTACATCATCGTCTGTAAAGTGTAAATTTTTTGAAATGAGAAAATGCGCGCGTTAGGAAAAGAGGAAAATGCATTAAAATAATGTAATGTTCAAATTCCAGCGGAGCTGGAAATCATTGAGGTGGAGAGCCACGCTCAAGAGAGGGACTTCAGCAGATGCAGCGGTATCAATTTGTTCGAATTATGATTTTATGTTTTTTATTTATGGGTCTGGCCTCCACCAGTTCGCTGATGGGGCAGGAGGTCACGGATGAAGCGCCTTCCGGCGAGGTTACAGAAGAAATTACGGAAACTGTTGAACCGACAGCACTCCCAACGGAAACCCCAACCGCCGAGTTCACGGAGGAGCCAACTGTTGAGGTGACGCTGGTCGCCACCGAAGAAGCGACGGAAGACGCTACCAGCATACCCACTGCCATCCCGACTGAAACACCGGATGGACTTTTCCAGGATGATTTCCAGGATGGGGATACGGCTGGCTGGCAGATCGCGGGCTGGTCACTGGCACAGGAGGGGGGCAACCAGTTCCTCAGCAGCGACGAAGCGGGGGCAGTGGCCGAGGTGGTCGGGGTAGACTGGCCGCATTTCCTGCTGTCGGTGCAGGTGCGCGGCGCGCTTAGCGTCCACTTCCGGGCAGGGCTGAGCCTCCAGGTGGAGGACAACGGGGATACCCGCCTGCTGCAAAATGGGGTAGTGCTGGCAGAAGGGCTGGCGGCAGATGACGCGGGCAGCCCATGGCGCACCCTCAATCTTCAGGCGTGGGGCAACAGCGTGACGGTGGCCATCGATCAGGCGGTACAGTTCAGCTACGCTGACTCTGCGATAGACGGGCAGGGCGGCCTCAGCTTTCGTGCCAGCGCGGAGGGGGCAGGGCTGGATGATGTGACCATTAACCGCCTGGACGCACCGATTGCGACCAGCACACCCCCAGCGACGGCCACAGAAACCGCCACCGAGGAAGTTAATCCACAAAAACGGGCAATCGCGCAGTCGGGCAGAAGCGCCCCAACACCGACTGATCTGTGGGCGGTGATCCTCACGCCGGGGACAGACCCCGCCGCAGTCGCCCAGCAGCAGGGCTTTGTGTATGTCGGGCCAGTGGGCGTGCTGGAAAATACCTACCTGTTCAGGCTGGCGGGCAGCGAGACCGGGGAGCGGGCACGTGCCGCGCGGCAGGCGCTGCGTACCGAACCCCGTATCGAATGGTTTGAGCAGCAGTTCGCCGTGCAGCATTTCACCCGGCAGGGTGTAATCGACAACACGCCGCGCCCAGTGCCCGCTGACATGGAAGGCCGTGTTCCCGGCGACCCGCTGTTCAACAATCAATGGCATCTGCGCAATACCGGGCAGTTCGGCGGGCTGGCGGGTAATGATGTGAAGGTGGTGCCTGTGTGGGATAATATGGGCTACACTGGCAGCGGCGCAGTGATTGCCATCGTGGATGACGGCTTACAGCACGACCACCCTGATCTGGCGGCGAATTATGTGCCGGGTGGCAGCTATGACTTCAACTTTAATGATGCTGATCCCTATCCCGACCTGTCCTTTGACCCGCATGGCACTTCCGCCGGTGGGGTGGCTGCTGCGCGTGATAACGGATCGTGTGGGGTGGGCGCGGCTTTTCGTGCCGGGCTGTCTGGTATCCGTCTGATCGCCGGGGGCGTGACAGACGCGACGGAAGCATCAGCGCTGAATTACCAATTTAACATCAACGACATCTATAACAATAGTTGGGGCCCAGCCGATATTGGTGTGATCGCCGGGCCAGGCAACCTGACCCGCAACGCGCTGGCAAACGGCACGCTCAATGGGCGCGGCGGCCTCGGCTCGATTTTCGTATGGGCAGGGGGTAACGGGCTGCAAAACAGTGACAATGTGAACGCGGACGGGTATGCCAATTCGCCGTACACGATCGCTGTTGGGGCGATCGATCATCGCGGGCGGCAGTCGTCTTACAGCGAACCCGGCTCGGCGCTGCATGTGGTGGCACCCAGCAGTGGTGACACTGTGGGCATCACCACGACTGACCTGACCGGCGGTAACGGTTATAACGGGTATCCGGGCAGCCTGGACTGCACCAACAACTTCGGCGGCACCTCTTCGGCCTCGCCGCTGGTGGCGGGGGTGGTGGCGCTGATGCTGGAAGCCAACCCCGGTCTGGGCTGGCGTGATGTGCAGCATATCCTGGCACGCACCGCCGATAAGAACGATCCCACAGATCGTGACTGGCGGCGTAACCGCGCCGGTTTCAACATTAACCACAAATACGGTTTTGGACGGGTGAACGCGGAGCGTGCTGTGTACCTGGCAGAGGAGTGGCAGAATGTGCCCACACGGGTGACCTACAGCACGTCACCGATTATGGTTAATACGGCCATCCCCGATAACAAGCGCAGCGGTATCATCAACAATATCAATCTCACTGTGCCTGACCCCAACTTCGTGATCGAGCATGTCGAGATCGTCTTTAATGCCACACACACCTACCGCGGTGATCTCCAGATCGAACTGACCGGCCCACGCGGCACCAAGAGCCTGTTGATTAACCAGCGTCTGAATGACGCTGGCAATAACTACGCCAACTGGCGCTTTATGACAGTGCGGCAGTGGGGAGAAACGGGCAGCGGTCGCTGGAGTTTGAAAGTGGCTGACCTAGTGGGTGATGATGTGGGCACGTTCAACTCGTGGCAGATTGTCCTGCACGGTTACAGCCGCCCGGCTAAGCCGATTGGCCGCCCCACGCTGATCGAACCGGCACGTAACAGCTTCATCAATGACAATACCCCATTCTTTAACTGGACGGGTATCCCCAACGCGACCAGCTATTACCTGGAGATGGCAACCGACTCACGCTTCCGCAATATCTATGCGCGTGGCACACTCTCCGGGTTGGATGCGGTTCTGTTATCCCCCGCGCCGAATGGCAAATACTTCTGGCGTGTCACGGGGCGGAATATCAATGAATACGGGAAACCGAGTGCAAGCGGTATCTTCACTATTGATACTGTCCCGCCCGGCCCACCGACACCGCTCTCTCCGGCGAATGGGGCTATCTTTACAACTACCACCCCATCGCTGAAGTGGCAGCGTGGCACGGAATCCTACCGTTCGCACTTACAGATCGCGACTTCAGCCGCGTTTGGGGGCACGATTGTCTATGATGCTTCGCCGCTGACGGGTGGCAGTCGTCGCATCCCGGCGGGTATCCTCACGCCAGGGACGACTTACTACTGGCGTGTTCGCTCGCTTGACCGGGCAGGCAATCCATCTGCTTTCTCATCAGTATTCAGTTTTAATATCCCTTAGGGGATAAAACTCCGGGGCGATCTGGCCAGATCGCCCCGGTTTAGAGGTTTAGTCCTCGATTTTGCCCCAGAACTGATCGAGAGCGGCAGTCGTTTTAGCAAGCTGCTCGAACTGCGGCAGCCCTTTCGTGGGTGTGACCCGCGCGGCGTACCAGTTATCCTGCTGGACGACCAGGGTGGGCAGCGTGTCGAAGCTGACAAACGCATCACGGTCATAGATGACGAGCACAGGCTGCGTGAGCCGCTGGTAGACTTCTTCGCGGATGTTGGGCGAGAACAGCTTGCCGCTGACGAAATAGAGAGGCGCGTAACGCGCGCCGGGCTGGTGCGCACTGGCGTAGCCATAGTAGGCCAGCCCTTCATCCACCTCGCCCTCGAAGCTCTGCTGCAAGAAGTAGTGAATACTGACACGGGTCGCCAGCAGATCGTAAAATGCCTGACTCCACAGCGGGCTCGCCAATGCATTGTAGAGAAAATCGCTGAACTGATTTTCGCTGGCGCGCTGGCTGCCGCCTTTATTCTCGCGCATGGTAAAGCCACTGGGTGAGATGAGCGCCAGTGAATGCACCCAACCCTGCTCCTCTAATGCCGCACGCGCGGCAAACTCGCTGCCGAGCGAGAGCGCGACCACATCGGCGGGCTGCTGGACGATATCGGCCAGGAAATCCAGCACGGCATCGGTGTAGAGGCGATAGGAATAGCTGCGGTCACTGCGCTCTGAAAAGCCGAAGCCGGGTAGTTCCAGCGCGTAGACCGGGCGGCTGCCGCGATAATGGTCAAAGAGGGGGCGCATCTCGTAGGCTGAAGCGGCGGCATTGATGCTGTGGATGAGCACCAGCGGACGACCTGCTGCCGAGGTATCGGCGTAATAATTCATGAAACGGCTGTTGCGGGTGCCCAGAAAGCGCTCACGTGGCGCATCCATGGCTTCTGGTAAAAAGACCTGATGATTGATCGCACGGCTGCTGTAGACAATCCAACCGCCTGCCAGCCCGGCCAGCGCCCCTAATCCCGCCAGCCAGGGGGAGAGACTACCCTGTTTGCGGTGGTTTTTCGACATGGTTTTCCCTCTCTTACCGCACCCCTTATGGCTTACAGCCCTGCTCTGCTCCATTGATGGAGAAGAGGTGTGAGGTGGAGTTTAGTGTAAAAGTGCCCACGGAACAGATCAAACCTGACTGTAACACAATAAAGAACACCTGCCTCTGACTTTCAGCAGACTCTCAGGGTAGAGGGGTTTGATCCCAATTGTAGCGGGCATTGAAACCCAGACGTTCCGCCGCATGGCGACAGTCAAACACGCCGCTGCTGCCGCCGAAATCCGCCGCAATCTGCTCGATGCCGGGATAATAACGATTGAACAGGTCTACTGTGGGCTCATCCATGTAGGAATTGGGGGCAGAGATCAGAAATGCATCGTGGCCGGGGCGGGTGTCTTCCAGTGCCAGACGGCAGGACAGCGCCGCGTCGCGCACGTCGATATAGGTCCAGAAGCTGTTGGAATTGGCCGGGTCTTTGCGCAGTTGGGGGATCAGTGTGCCGTAGGACTCCTCGCCGATGACCAGGGTGAAGCGCAGGCTGGAGATGGACATCTGTGGGGTGCGGCGGACAAAACCCTCGGCCAGCACCTCGCCCACCATCTTCGACAGCCCATAAGCATCCTGTGACAGCAGCGGGTGATCTTCGTCGATGGGCAGGTAGTGGGGGTTGAAGTGACGATGCCGCCAGGCATAGCCCAGGGCGGAGACGCTGCTGGCCAGCACAACCTTGTGAATGCCGAGGAGGGTAGCCGCTTCAAGGATGTTAAAGGTAGAGAGGGTGTTGTTGCGGAAGACGACTTCTGCCGGGTGGATGGCGGGTGAGGGGATCGCACCCAGGTGAATCACTGCATCGTGCCCGGCCATGACTGTCATGACCTGCCCCAGGTCGCACAGGTCGGTAATGAAGGTGTGGGCAGGCCCAGCGATCCCCTGATCTGCGCCTGTCACAGTATAGCCATGTTCGAGCAGTTCGCGGGCGGTCACCTGGCCGATACGCCCGCTGCTGCCTGTGAGAAGGATTTTAGGCATGGTTAAGCTTCTTTCCTGAGAGTGGTTGTATCCAGTAAATTATGAATTTCCCATAAAATTGGGAAGCAAAACATATAATTGTCCTACAGGCTTATTGATTACAACATATAATTATTTTAGGGATACTATTCTGGATACAGGAGAGGCCTGTTTTCGCGCTGCACCTTTTATCTGTAAGCGTGATAAGTGTACTCAATATCGCTGTTTTCCTAAAGATAGTCAATATTCCAGTGCAGGACACTGGTGTAATACTGCTTTATACTGATTCTACATGCTGGCAGCAGACGAGCTTTGCTGGCTGTCAAGAAAAAAGGATGAAATGCCCTGACGGTACGCTGAAGTTGTGTTCAATGGTACTTATGAATGACCGATAGATGTTCGTGACTGTAGTACAATTCTGAGCGATGACACGAGTTTAGTTGTGTTCTTAACTGGCGTACCGTAATACTGTAATGATGAGGTTGAATAATATGGTCAAGAATCGTTACACCATAAAAATAACAACTCTACTGTTATGCCTGCTGCTGGCGCTGAACACGCTGGCGGTGCTGGCGCAGGAAGCCACGGCGGAAGTCACCGCCGAGATGACGGCAGAAGCCACAGAGGATGCGCCACCGGCGACAGAAACCCCGGTGGCCGAGATCACCGAAGAAGTGACCGAGGAAGCCACGGTCGAGGTGACGGAAGCGCCGACGGAGGAAGCCACCGAAGCGCCGACCGCCACACCGCTGCCGACGGAACTGCCCGATGGCGTGTTCGCCGATGACTTCGAGGATGGCGACACAGCCGGTTGGGAGATCGTGGGCTGGACAGTGGCCGATGGCGTGCTGACCAGCAGCGAGGCTGGGGCGATCGCCAGCCCGGCAGGGGTGGATTGGCCGCATCTGCTGCTGTCGACGCAGGTGCAGGTGAGCGAAGGCGGCAGCCTGTGGGTGGAGCTGCGGCAGGGGGTGAGCGTGCGGCTGCACAGCAGCGGTCAGGCGGACCTGCTGGTGGAGGGGGTGGTAGTGGCGCAGGGGAATGCTGTGCCCGCCACTGCCGAAGGCTGGTGGCAGCTCAACCTGCAGGCACTCGGTGAGACGCTGACGGTGGCGACGGAGTACAACCTCCAGTTCAGCCAGGCGGTGGGTGTGAGCAGCGGGGCGCTCCGCTTTGTGGTTGAGGCAGGCACGGTGGCACTGGATGAAGTGGTCATCAACCGTCTGGACGCGCCGAGTATCAGCCCGACGGTTGAACCTGTCGTTGAGGTGGAGGTCACGGAAGAAGCGACCGATACCGCGCCGGTGATCGTGCAGGCAGCGCCTGCCGCCCCGGAACTGAAGACCCCGGCGGCGGACAGCACGGTCAGCAGCGTGCGGCCGAAGCTGACATGGAAATCCGTGCCGACGGCCAAGAAGTACCGCGTCGATCTGGCACGCGATGCTGGCTTTACCAACGTCATCTTCACCAACCGCGAAGTGAACAGCACCGCGCTGGCACTCAATGCCGCTGCGCTGCCGAACGAACTGCGGCAGGGCACGTATTACTGGCGGGTGCAGGCGGCCAATGCGGCCAACGAGTGGAGCGGTGAGAGCACGGTGTTCGCCTTCCGCGTGGGCTTGCAGAGGACACCGAAGGACAACACCTTCAGCACTAATACCCGCGTACCCCTCACGTGGAGCAAAGCCCCAGCCGGGCAGCGCTACCGCCTGCTGATCGACAATGACAGCAATTTCAGCAGCCCGATCAGGACCATTATCACCACCAGCAACAACGTGACCAAATATGCGCCGCCCGCCAGCGATCCGCTGCCGACCGGCAATCTGTTCTGGCGGGTGGATGTGGACTACAACGGCAGTTGGGAAGTCTCGCCGGTGGTCTTCGCACTGACGATCACCCCCAAACCGCTCAATCCACCGCTGCTGAACAACCCGGCCAACAACAGCTTCACCAACGATACCACGCCCGAACTGGTGTGGACAACGGTGGCCGATCCCGGGGGTCAGGCGGTCAGCTATGAGCTGGTGGTGAGCACGCGCAGCAACTTCCGTGAACTGGTCTACAGCACCACCACCGCCAACTTCAGCCTGTCGCTGCCCAGCCCGCTGGCGCAGGGACGCTACTACTGGCGTGTGCGTACGCTCAACGCGCTCGGTGCGCCGGGCAAGTGGAGCAAGACCTTCAACTTCACCCTCGATACCGAAGCGCCGCTGCCGCCTGTCCTGACCGCGCCGCGCAATGGCTTCAGCACCGCCACGGCCATCGTCACCTTCAAGTGGAAGAAAGTGTCGAAGGACTCGCAGACCTACGCCATTCGCTGGGGCACGACCAACCCGCCCAACGGCGCTTCCCCGGTGGATGCGGGCAACAAGACCAGCTACAAGCTGACCTCGGCGCTGCTGCCCACCACCTACTACTGGCAGGTGCGCACGACGGATAAAGCCGGCAATGTCTCGGCGTGGAGCGCGCCGTTTAGCCTGGTGGTAGCTTCGCCCAACAATGCTGTGCCGGTGCTGAACCGCTACGACACGCCTAACCCGACCTTCACCTGGACCCCGATCAGTTGGGCACAGGCGTATCATCTTCAGGTGTCGTCGGTGGCCAACTTCAGCTCGACGGTCTACAACGTCAACAGCATTAACGCCAGTGCTACCAGCCATGCCGTGGCCAACGCGCTGGCCGATGGCGTGTACTACTGGCGCATCCGTGCCCGCAACGGCCCCGATCAATGGGGCAACTGGTCTACCGTCGGCACCGTCCTCGTGCTCGATTAAGCTCAACATCAATTTCTGCGCAGGGGCGGTGAATTCATCGCCCTGCGGAATTTTATGTGCGCAGTCTATAAATTTCATAGGGGTTAAAGCAACGGCATGAGCAAAACACGCCTGATTTCTGCACTTATCCTAGTGGTTTCGTTAACTCTTATTATCGGCGGTTTTGCCCTTATCTTTTTCACGTCTGCTCTTGAAGATGGTGTTTTAGCGACTCATGCCGTCCTAACCGATGCACCACAGGCTGGCAGCCGCGCCGGGGCAGTGCAGGTGATGAACCCGCCGCCGACGCTGGTACTGTCGCCAGAGGCCACCCATGAGGAGTGGCCTGCACAAAGCGCCCCGGCCAGGGTTGACGCGCCGCAGGCAGCAGTGCCGCAGCAGGTGGTTATTACGTTTGATGCGCAGGCCAGCGCATCAGAACGCACCGCTTATATTGCTTCGATTGGCGGAATGGTCAGCCAGGAAGTGGCGGCACTGGATATGGTGGTGGTGCAGGTGCCGCAGGCGGCAGCGCGCGCGCCGCTGCCTGTCTCGAATGTGGTCGTGGCCAGCGAACCCAATTATTATGTTGTCGCGCAGCATGGGGAAATCATGGGAACGACCCCTGATGACCCGCGCCTGGGCGACCAGTGGGCGCTGCCGCTGATTGGTGCGCTGGAAAGCTGGCATCATCTGCCGCTGGCGATGCCTATGATTAAGGTGGCTGTAGTTGACAGTGGTATCTGTGATCACCCAGAACTGAGCGGCCGAGTGCTGCCCGGTTATGATTTTGTGGAAGAGGACACGACTCCGCAGGACACCTTCGGCCATGGCTGCGCGGTAGCGGGCATCCTGGCCGCGCGCATCAATGATGGCATGGGTATGGCCGGGGTAGCCCCCAATGTACAGATCATCCCGCTGCGGGTGCTGAACAGTGCGGGCGTTGGCACGTATGCCGATGTCGCGGCGGCCATTGTGTATGCGGTGGACAGCGGCGCGGAGATCATTAATGTGTCGCTGGGTGGGGCGAGTGAATCGGCGGTACTGCGCGGCGCGGTAGATTATGCGGCGCAGCAGGGGGTGATGGTGATCGCCGCGGCGGGGAATAATGGTTCTGCGAATGTGCTGTATCCCGCCGCGTATGATAATGTGATCGCTGTTGGCGCGATAGACCCGAACCTACAGCGGAGCGGCTTCAGCAATTATGGCGCGGGAGTCGATTTGTGGTCACCGGGGCGCGATATTCTGGCGACGGACCTCAATGGCGGCTACCGTCTGATGAGCGGCACTTCGTTTGCCGCGCCCTACGTGACCGGGGTCGCCGCGCTGGAAAAGGCATTGGGCAGCAGCCTGATGGTGAATGGCGGGATTGTCGCAGTGGGCGGTGTGCCGCTGGTGAACATCACCGCAACTCCGCCAGCAAGCACAACCCCAGGTCTGCCGACCTTCACGCCGACTGAAGCGTCCATGACAGCGAATGCGCTCTTTGTGGAGACTCAGGCACAGGCCGCGCTGGCGATGGAAACCCGCCTGGGGGTGATGCGCAGCCGTTATGCGGGTATTAACTTTGGCGCGATCTCGCAGACGGGCGCGGCACAGGTCAGCCCACAGTCGGCCATTGACGCGCCGCTGCTGCTCAACCTGTTTGATGATGTACTGCTGACCGCTGAGTTCGATACCGTAGAGGCGCACGAACTGACCGCGAACGGCTTCATCTGGAAGGGGCATGTCATCAGTGATGATCCCGGCACAAGTGAAGTGGTGCTGGTGGTGGGCGAAGGGCAGATGACCGGGTACGTGCGGCGGTATGGTGAACTTTATCACATCGCTTATGCAGGGAACGGCGTATATGCCATCAACCAGATCAGTGAAGATACGTTTATGCGGCGGCATGTGAACCCGCTGATTCCCGAACTTGACGACAGCGAGATGACCAGCGTCAGCCTGCCGCAGGAAGCCAGCGCCAGCGCCTTCACCCAGATTGATCTGATGGTGGTATACACCACCAATGCGCGGGTGCTGCTGGGCGGCACCGCTGCCGCGCAGAACGCGATTCAACTGGCGGTCGCGGCCAGCAATCAGGCTTATATCAACAGTCAGGTCAATATGCGCCTGCGCCTCGTCCACGTGGCGGAGGTGGGCTACAACGAGAATACCGGCAGCGGCCAGGGCGAAGACCTGGAAGATTTGCAGGCGGGAGTCGGCGGGCTGGGGGTTGTGCATAGCTGGCGCAACACTTATGGCGCAGATGTAATCACGCTGATTACCAATAACAGCGCGTCGTACTGCGGGGTTGGTTATCAGATGGAAGGGGCGGGGCAGCCCAGTAACAGCTTCAGCAACTGGGCGTTTAACGCCGTGATTGTGGACTGTCTTCCGGGTGGGCGCACGCTGGCGCATGAGATCGGCCACAATATGGGCGCGGCGCACGATTTCGCCAATCAGCCGAGCGGCGGCCTGCGGTCGGATTCATATGGGTATATCGACCCTGAAGGCCGCTTCCTGACGATCATGGCATATTATGGTGGCTGTCCGGCGCTTACCGCCTGTGTGGGGATTAATTATTTCTCCAACAAGGACATCACCTTTGGCGGCAGGCCGCTGGGGAACGATAACGCGCACAACGCGCGGGCACTGAACCTGAGTGCGCCAGTGGTGTCGGGCTTCAGGGGCGCGCCAGCGGTGGGCATCGAGCCGACCGCGACCCCTACGCCCAGCGCTACTCCGACTCCGACTCAGGGCCCAGTCTTTACGCCGATTGCCCCGACGAGCTGTACAATCAATGTAGCGAATGGTGATACGAGCGGCCTGATCGCCGCGATCAACACCGCCAACGGCACCGGAACAAGCACGATCTGTCTGGCCGAGGATGGGCTTTATGGATTCGCCAGCGGTGCATACTCTGATGCCAATGGCGGCAGTAATGCACTGCCCATAATTACCAACACTGTACGAGTTTTGGGCAATGGCGCGACGATCCGCCGCACGGGGGCAAGCGAGTATCGCTTCTTCTTTATCCAGTCCGGCGCGTTCCTGAGCCTGCACGAAATCGCGCTGGAAAATGGCCGGGCACCCGGCATGCGGAATGGTGGGGCGGTCTATAACGCTTCCAGCGGTGTGCTTCACCTGGTTGACGCGGAACTGCGGGATAATACCGCCTGGAATTATGGCGGGGCGGTAGTCAATCAGGGTTCTGCAATCGTCCAGAGCAGCATCTTTATGGGTAATTCGGCTTACCGGGGCGGCGCGATCTATACCAGCGGCTTCCTGATCGTTAATGGGTCGGTGATCGAGGAAAACGCCGCCGAGCTTGGCAGTTTCCTATATTATCAGGGCAGTGCACAAATCATACAGATTAACGAAAACTGCATCATACGTAATTCGCAGGTGGCGTTGTACACCGCCACCGGCAGCACGGCGGTTAATGCGATCAATAACTGGTGGGGCAGCTCACGCGGGCCGACGCTTTCGTACCAACCGACTCCTGACCGGGGCGATCTGGTCGGCGAGCATGTGAATTATGAGCCATATCATCTACAGGCGTTGATGAATTGCTATGTGCCACGACTCAATAGCCCTGCACGGAATGCCATTATCCCCATCAGCACAACTACCCTGAACTGGAACTCGCTGAACGATCTGGCAATCTATGACTATAATGTGCAGGTGGCCACCGATAAAGCCTTCATCAATGGCCTACAAGCTTTCTCCACTACAGAAACCAGACTGAGTCTGCCTGCGCTAGACGATGGTACGTATTACTGGCGGGTGCGCTCCAATGGCCTGGATTACAGCGAATGGAGCACAGCTCGCCTGTTCAGGGTGGATACCATGCCGCCGAATGTGCCTGTGCTGATCGCGCCTGCGGATGGCGCTACTCTCAACGATCCGCAGCCTGTGTTAAGCTGGCAACCATCTGCTGATGCTGTTACCTATCAGGTGCGGCTGGGCAATAGCAATCCGCCGGTGGCGACTTACAGCACCAGCAGCACCAGCTTTACCCCGTCAAGCCCTCTACTGGCGCAGGACTATTACTGGCAGGTACGGGCGCGGAATGCCGCCGGGAACTGGAGTAACTGGAGTAATGCGTTCAGCTTTAACCTGATTTCAGCGCTGGATGACGCGCCGGAGCGTTATCTGTACACCACGCAGACCCCCACACTGGCCTGGATGCCGATCACGTGGGCGGCAGGCTATCATATTCAGGTGGATAATAATGCCAACTTCAGCAGCCCGGTGGTGAACAACAACGGACTGAACGGCGGGCAGGCCGTGTTTACCACACCGCCGCTGGCCGAAGGTCGTTACTACTGGCGGGTGCGGGCGCAGCGCGCGAATGGCACCTGGAGCGACTGGAGCAGCGTGGAAAGTTTCTGGGTAGCATAGACAGGTAGATGGGGCGGGTATGATTATCCGCCCCGTTCAACCGCTCAGGCCAGCCTGTTGACCGCATCCACAAGGCCGAGAATATAGCCTGTCGCGTGGGCATGGCCGCGATGATTCCAGTCGCTGTCGTCAATCATACGTGGCACGTGGTCGTCAATGAGGAAGCCATCGAAGCCGACCTGCTTCAGCGTGCGCACGGCCTCTACCACATCCACATTGCCTTCCCCCAGAAAGCACTCCTGAAACAGGGGTACGCTCCCCTGCACATCACGAAAATGCACGTAGAACAGCTTGCCACGCTGGCCGAAATAGCGGATGGCCTCGATCACACTGGCGCTGGTTTCGCCATCACCATAATACATTTCCGAGAAGCAGCCCATGCAAAAATCCAGGCCGTGGCTGGGGCTGGGGGCGATGTCCTCCATCGCTTTACGAAAGCCCTCGAAGTGATAAAACAGGCGTGCGATGCCGCCCAGTTCGGGGACAGGCGGGTCGTCGGGATGCAGCGCCAGTTTGACACCGGCTTCTTCCGCCACAGGCAGCACCGCGCTGGTGAAATAACGGTAGTTCTCCCACATTTCATCGGGGCTGATGATGCTTTCCTCAAAGCCGGGAATGACCTGCCGCCCGGCGACCAATGGCTGCCCGGCCAGCGCCATATCAAACGCGGTGACGATGACGCCGCCGCGCCCTTGCGCCATCGGGGTGCGCCATACGCCGTTGGGCATCCAGTGATAGCCGAGGATAGGGATACCTGCTTTACCCATATTGCGGATGGTCTGCTGGTAATTTTCGATCTGTTCGTCACGTCCCGGCAGGCCGAGCATGGCCTTCTCGTAAAAATGCACGGGTACATTTTCCAGCGCTTCCAGCCGCAGGCCGTAATCATCGCAGCGCTGCCGGATACGCCGCAGGTCTTCATACTCCCAATAGCCGTTTTCCGCCGGGAGCAGGGGGGTATTCATCTGTACCCCGCTCACGCCGATCTGTCTGGCGAAGGTCAGCCGCTCGTGTGTCATTTCGTTAAACTGGCCGAGGGCTACACGCATGGTGTCAGTCATCATTTCCTCTTTATGGTCTACAGAATAAATGTGTTTAAACAAAAACCATACACCCGCGCTGTTCTAGCTGCGAAATCCACGCGGGCAGCGTCAGGTGTTTATTCCAGCGCAAATCCAGTTTTTCAAGTCTGGGCAGGTCTTTAAGGCTGTCGGGCAGAGTGGACAGCCTGTTTGCCCGCAAATCCAGATACATCAGATTTTGCAGATTGCCGATTGTCTGCGGCAGGTGTACCAGTTGGTTATTGCGCAAATCCAGCTCGGTGAGGCTGGTAAGCTGATCTATCGACTGCAGCAGCAGCGTCAGACGGTTATCGGACAGGCGCAGGATTCGGAGGCTGGATAGGCCGCCGATGTTCTGCGGCAGGGTGTGCAGCATGTTATGGCGCAGGTGCAGTTCTCTGAGATCGGTCAGGCTGCCCAGGCTTTCTGGCAGTGTGACCAGTGTGTTGTTGTACAGGCGCAGTTCCCTGAGGCGTGTCAAGTCACCCAGGCTCTCAGGCAGGGTGGTGAACTGGTTATGCGTCAGGTTGAGGTAAATCAGGTTTCTGAGGTGCGCCAGGGTGGGCGGAAGGTTGCTGAGACGGTTGTGGCTGGCATAGAGAAAGGCAAGCGCCGCCAGCCTGCCGACTGCTTCCGGCAGCGCGGTCAATTCGTTGTTACTCAGGTCGAGCACTTCCAGGCAGGTCAGGCTGCCGAGGCTTTCAGGCAGGGCGGCCAGCCGGTTGTCGTGCAGATAGAGCTGCCTGAGCGTGGTTAGCTCGCCGATCTTTACCGGGAGGAGGGTCAGCAAATTTTCACCCAGGGAGAGGGACTGCAAGTTTTCCGCCTGCCAGATGGGCGCTGGCAGACTGGTGAGTTGATGTGCTGTAAAGTCCAATATTTCCCATTCTAACAACATGGCTTACCCTCGTATCAGCAAGTTAATTATGCCACAAAAGCAGGTGTTCCCGGCTATTCCACACCCGCCTGTGGTATCATTGAAAGCTGCAATCCTGCAAGCAAGTGTTGAGATCGTTCATGCCCACTATTAAAGATGTTGCCAGGGAAGCGGGCGTATCCATCGCCACTGTTTCTTATGTGCTGAACAAGAAAGATCACAGTATCCCCGCCAATACGCGCCAGCAGGTGCTGGAGGCAGTGGAGCGGGTTGGCTATACCCCCAATGTTAACGGGCGCAACCTGAAGGCCAGCCAAAGTCGTTTGATCGGTTATGCCTGGCATGCGCTGCCCCCTGACGAGGTAAACCCGGTGCTTGATCGCTTTACTTATTATCTGGCGCAGGCGGCGGAGGCGGTGGGGTATCACATTCTCACGTTTACCTATCCGCTGGATGACCCGCTGCCCGTCTATAACGAATTGATCCAGACCGGACGGGTGGATGCGTTTGTGATCGCCAGTACAGAGGCCGATGACCCGCGCATACGTTTTCTGCTGGAACGTGAGTTTCCGTTTGTGAGCTTTGGCCGTTCTAACCCGGCGTGGGATTTCCACTGGGTGGATACGGATGGGCAGGAGGGGGTGCGCGGCGCAGTCGAGTATCTGGTCAGCCTGGGGCATGAGCGTATCGCCATGATCGCCTGGCCGGAGGATTCGATTTCGGGGAACTTCCGTGTCGAAGGTTACTGCGAGGCGCTGGCGACGGCGGGTATCCCGCTGAATACGGCTTATCTGTTGCGCGGAGAGAATAACGAACAGTCGGGACAGCGGGCAGTGGTTGAGTGGAGCCGCCTGCCCGCCCACGAACAGCCTACTGCGGTCATTGCGATCAGTGATATTGTGGCGATTGGTGTGCTGCATGGCGCGGAGGAACACGGTTTTATCCCCGGCCAAACGCTGTCGGTCGTCGGTTTTGATGATATGTATATGAGCCAGTACCTGCGCCCGGCGCTGACCACTTTGCGCCAGCCGATACAGGACATGAGCCGGGAACTAGTGTATGTTCTGGAGCAGATTATCAATAAAGAGCAGGTGATAGAACGCCGGGCGCGTCTTTTTACGCCGCGTCTGATTATCCGGGAGTCTGCCGGGCCGCCGCGTTAAGCTGTTCCAGCAGGGATTCCAGCCGCAGGCCAGCCAACCCCTGTGGGGCGAGGAGATGGGCGCGCGCGACATTGGCACTGCCGATGCCCACCGTCCAGAACCCGCCAGCGAGTGCGGCCTGTACTCCGGCCTCAGCATCCTCGAAGACCACTGCCTGGCGAGGGTTGACCGCCAGCCCGCCCGCCACCCACAGAAACAGATCGGGGGCAGGCTTGCTGTGGACGACGCTGTAGCCATCACCAATGATGTCGAACAACGGCAGCATGTCCAGCCGTTGCAGCACCTCATGGGCGTTGCGACTGGCGGAGCCGAGGCCGATTTTCAGCCCGGCCTGCCGCGCCTGAGTCATGAAATCAATTACGCCGGGCAGAGCATCCGCCGGCGTGAGGTCGAGCAGATATTCCAGATAATACACATTTTTGCGTGTCATCCAGTCCTGCACCGCCGCCTCAGCCAAGGGGCGGCCTTTGAGGATGCGGTTGAGACTTTCGCGGCGGGAGACCCCACGCAACTGTTCGTTATCCTCACGCGTAAAGGGAACGCCTTCTTCCTGTGTGAGGCGCTTCCAGGCATGATAATGCAGTTCGGCGGTGTCGGTAATCACGCCGTCGAGGTCGAAGATCAGTGCGCGTATATCGAGAGTCATTAATGCCCTTCAGCAGTCAGCCTCATTCCACCTCTGCCTGTGCTTCATGGAAGGTGATCTGTGGGGTGTTATACCCTGCGACAGCCAGCCGGTCAAGCACAGCACTGTTGGCGATGGCGGCCAGCGCGCCCCCGGCCAGCAGCAGCCATGCCAGAAAAAATACTGTGCTAAAGACCAGCACCGGGACGATGACCAGCCATAACCCCAGCGTAAAGGCGGGATGCAGCAGGATCATCGTCGCGGCGTTGCGCAGCGCGCCCCACAGTGTGGGCTGTGCCATACTGTAATACAGCGGCCACAGGTAAAACTGTATCGTGAACCACACGAACGCACTTAACAGCCAGACAGCCCGCATGAAGTCGATCCACAGCCCATCCTGCGCACGGGTGCTGTTGAGGTTGACGAGGGTCATTGTGATCACCAGCGCATTAATCAGCGCCAGCCACAGGCCGCGGCGCAGATTCTCCCGAAAGCCCTCCCAGAACGCATCCAGATTTACGCCGGGATCATGATAGGCGGTATAACTGAGACGCATGAGGCCAGCCCAGGCGGCGGGCGCAGTCACCAGCGGCAGGGACAGCAAGAACCAGAGGACAGTGCCCCAGATATAGATATACCCCCGGTGATTGAGATGGCGCAACCCGCGCCAGCCCGCCCGCAATCCGGCCAGCATCGCGCTAACCCTTCAGACCGCTGTAACTGACACCCTGCACAAAGTAACGCTGGAGGGCAAAGAAGATAATCGCCATCGGTACAGTCGTCAGCACTGCGCCTGCCAGGAAGGTATGCCAGCGCAGGGTGTCGCCAAACTGCCCACGCAGCAGCGCCAGCCCGACAGGCAGGTTCTGCAACTGCGGGTTGCCACCGACGATAATCAGTATGTCCATGAAGTTGTTCCAGGTACCCTGGAAACTGAAGATCGCCAGCGCGGTCAGCGCCGGGGTGGCCATTGGCAGCACGATGCGGAAGAAGATGATAAACCGGTTCGCGCCGTCCACCTGCCCGGCTTCCTCGATTTCGTCCGGGATGGACTCGAAGAACTGCTTCATCAGGATAATGCCGAAGGCATCCGCCGCCAGCGCAAAGATCACCCCCTGATAGGTATTAAGCAGGCCGATCTGTTTGAGGATGATGAAACGCGGGATGAGCAGGACTACCCCCGGAATCATCATTGTGCCCAGCATGGTGAAGAACATCACCCGGTTGCCGGGGAATTTGATTTTCGCCAGCGCATAACCTGCGAGCGAGTCGAACAGCAGGCGCAGCACGGTTACCGCTATGGCATAGATGGCCGAGTTGAGAAACCAGCGCGGGAAGGGAAAGGTACTTAGCTCGGTATAACCTTCGGTGGCCGGGTTAAAGGTGAGTGTATTGCTGCTTTCCGCCGCCGGGCGCGACGCGCCGGTTTCGGTACGGCATTCTACCCCAAAGGGCGGCGCAGGGATGAACGAGGTGGGGTACTGCTGCACGGCGGGCAGGCACTTGAACGAGTTGGCAATCGTCAGCACGAAGGGCACGGTCTGGATGAGCGCGAAGATCACCAGAATGGTGATGCCGATGACCGGCAGCAAACGGCGCAGAGGATTGTTGACTTCCTCCTGGGATTGGACAAAGGTTGTGGATGCCATACGATGCTCTCCCTAATCCGCTTTCTCGCTGGTGATACGCCGCTGAACGATTGAGAAAGCAAAAATGATGACGAACAGCACAATCGCTGTCGCCGCCGCCAGCCCCATTGCCGAGTTCTGGAAGCCGTTCTGATAAACGATGTAGGCGATGGTGAGGGTAGTCTTGGCCGGGCCGCCGCTGGAGATGACGAAAATCTGGTCGAAGACCTGGAATGTGCCGATGAGACCGAGTGTCACCACGAAGAATGTGGTAGGGCGCAGCAGGGGCACGGTGATCCTGCGGAAGGCCTGCAAGCCTGTTGCGCCGTCCACCGCCGCCGCCTCGTAGACGTGCGAGGGGATATTTTGCAGCGCAGCCAGGAAGATAATCATCATGGTGCCGATGGTGGTCCAGGTGTTTAGGATCATGATGGTGAACAGGGTCACACTGGGCCCGCTGATCCAGTCCCAGAGAGTCAGGCTGGCAACACGGGCGCTGGCCCAATCGCCGACGGTCTGGCGGGTAATGCCGAACAGCCCCAGGAAGTTATGGATAAGACCATTGGAGTCGTTGAGCCAGTCCACATTTGTATAACCGGAGGAGACTCCGCCGATGAGCGTATTAATCAGCCCGCCGCGTGTGAACATCCACATGAAGATGAGCGAGATCACTACTGATGAGGTAATGGAAGGGAAGTAAAAGGCGGTGCGAAACACACCTTTCGCCTTCAACCATTTCTGGTTGACGATCACCGCCAGCACCAATGCCAGGATAGTCTGTGCAGGGACAACCCCCATCACGAAATAAAGGTTATTTTTGAAGGCCGTGTAGAAGTCTCGCTGGCTAATGCCCTGCTGGAAGAGCAGGCGGTTGTAATTGTCCAGACCTACGAACTGATAAGCATCAGCCTGGGCCAGGGGTGTGATGCCATTCCAGTTGGTAAAGCTGATGTAAACCGCAAATCCGATGGGAATTATCAAAAAGATCAAAAAAATAATCAGTGCCGGGGCCAGGAAGGCGTAACCAGTCAGCGCGTCTTCACGTTTGCGCTGGGTCATGGTCTTAAAACTGCCTGCTGCCCCCGCCGATGCTGCGGTTGCTTGTGCCATGAGATTTTCCTCTTTGAGCTAACAGCCGTTGGCTTTTAGCGATTAGCTGGCAAATTTCTGCAAGGGCGGGTTTGCAAACCCGCCCTTAGCGCAATATTCGATATTCTTTTACGATCTGCCGATCTTACTGCGCCAGCAGTTCCTCGGCCACGAGGTTCGACTCGAAGATCATATCCTCGACTGTTACCTGACCATCGAAGCCCTGCTGCAGCGCGGCATTGAAAGCATCGGCGAACTGCTGGAAGCCGACAGGTAGCTGCCAGCGATAGGCATAGTCCGCACCTGCCACAAAGGCCTGAATATCATCAGGATCAAAGCTGGTGCCCTCAGCACGCGGCACCCAGGTTTCCAGGTAAAGATCGGCTACTTCCTGGCGGGCGGGCATGGGGCCAAAGCTGCTCTCGGCCACAAAGCGCGCACCTTCAGCTCCGGTCAGGAAGTTGACCAGCGCCCAGGACTCTTCGGGATGGTCGTTATCCGCGCCAACACCATAGCACACGGTAAAGGCCATCGTCGCCTTGCCTGCCGGGCCTGCCGGGAGTTCGGTCACGCCCCAGTTGAGTTCGGGGTAATTTTCCAGCAGGAACTGGATTACCCAGTTGCCTTCCATCGCCATAGCGGTACGGCCTTCACCGAAAGCCTCGCCACCCCAGCCTGCGTCTACGGATGAGGGCGGGCCAGCGATCCCTTCATTGACCATGCCAACATACAGATCGAGTGCTTCGCGGGTCGCGTCGCTGTCGAAGGTGAAGCTGCCTTCATCGTCGAACAGTGCGCCACCAGCCTGATAGAGGAAGGGCAGCCAGCGCTCCAGGTTGGGTGGTGTCACCAGGCCAACTATATTCGGGTCGGATGCGCTGATGGTCTCCGCCGCCGCGCGCATATCGTCCCATGTCCAGTCAGCAGTGGGGTATTCCACGCCTGCTGCGTCGAACAGGTCCTTATTGTATTGCAGCGCCATTGTGGAGAAGTCCTTTGGCGGGCAATACAGTGTGCCATCAATGGTGAACACCTCGATGAGCGAAGGATAGAAGCCTTCCACATCCTCAATATTGCCTTCGCCGGATGCAATCACCCCCGCCGCAACCCAGTCGGGCAGGCGTGAGCTGTCGATATAGAATACTTCGGCATAGTCACCACTGGCGAATGCGGTCTGCATCGTCAGAGTGTGGTCGGGCGAGGGGATGAACTCGACTGTCACGCCAGGGTTCTGCTCCTCGAACTGGTCAAGCGCGGCACGCAGAGCGGCATCCTCTGCCGGGTTGGACGACCAGCCTGCCAGAGTGAGGTTCACTTCTTCCTGGGCGATCACCTGCCCGGTGAGGGAAAGTACCAGCGCCAGAATCAGCGTCAGGCTGAGAAAACGGTATTTACGCATAGCTTAAACTCCTTCAAAAATTTGTTATTACCGATGATACAAGCTGTTGATATTACACTTGCAAAGCGCGTGAATTTTTAGCTCCCTTGCGCGCCGGGAGCAGCTAACACGGGGTTTTTGATGTCAAAGTGATATGATTGACCCCGATAGCATACTGTAAAGGAAACCTGCTTCCAGTGTTGGGGTAAACGAGGGGCGACCTGTGGCCCATCCTCACCCAGATGGAGGCCGCACAGGCCCAGTACCACTGCCTCCCAAACGCCACCACAGGCCGCACCATGAATGCCATCCTGAACATTGCCTTTGTTGTCGTTCAGGTCAATGCCTGCCGCGTGCTGGAACATATGATAGGCTTCGTCATCCAGCCCCAGGCGCGCCGCGACCCAGGCATGAACCGCCGGGCTGAGCGATGAGCCGTGATCGGTGCGCGGGTAGTAGGTGTGCCAGTTATTGAGCAGGACATCACGAGGGGCGAGCGCATCCCCCAGCAGCGCCATAAGCATGACCACATCGGCCTGCTTAATGACCTGAGTCTGTGTGCTGCGGGCATGGCCGAGGATGGCCTGCACACTGGCCGTGCGTGGCTCGTAATGCGGCACGGGAATATATTCCATGTCGAAGAAGCCATCGAACTGTATATGAATGCGCTTTTCGGCATCGAATGGGATGAACATACGGGCGATGATGTCGTGCCAGTGATGGAGGCGGGTGGCGCTCAGGTCCAGTGCTTCAGTCAGCCGCTCGGCATCCCCCGGCGCGTTCTCACGCAGCCAGTCCAGCAGTTCCAGTGCTTCCTGCAAATGCCAGACCACCATACGGTTAGTAAACACACTGTTGTTGATGTTTTCGTGGTATTCGTCCGGGCCGATCTGCTGCCAGAGTTCATAACGCCCGTTTTTCTCCTCCACACGGCTGCCCCAGAAGACGGCGGTATCCAGCACGATTTCCGCGCCATGACGGCACAGGAAGTGGTCATCACCTGTCCAGCGCCAGTATTGCAGCACGGCGTAGGCAATGTCGGTGGAGATGTGGTGTTCGCTGTCGCCTGTCCAGATGCGAATCCGACTGCCATCTGGCTGTGGGTCTGACCACTGCGGGGTGGTTTCTTCGCCTGTGTCGGTGCTTTCCCAGGGGAACATCGCACCTTCATAGCCGTTGAGCTTCGCCTTATTGCGCGCCCCCGGCAGACGATGATAACGATACATGAGCAGATTACGGGCGATATGCGGCTGTGTGAGCGTGAGCGGGGGCAGGATGAACAGCTCGGTATCCCAGAAAACATGGCCTTTGTAGCCAAAGCCGGAGAGCGTCTTCGCGCCGATGTTCACATCATCATCCTCACGCGGAGCAGGGATGAGCAGGTGATAGGTGATAAAGCGCACGGCGAGCTGAGCTTCGTCGTCACCTTCAATCTCGATGCCTGTTGCAGACCAGTATTTCGCCCATTCGGCTTCATGCAGTGCCCACAGGCGATCATAGCCTGCTGCGGCGGCCTCGCGTGCTTTCATGCGGGCGGCAGCCAGGGGGTTGTCACTGTCGCGGCTGGTATAGACCGCTGTAAGTTTATCGAAGCTGGTGCTTTCTTCCGGCTGCAGGCGCACGATAAAGCGGCTGTAGGGACGTACCCCGGCAGCGTGAGTCGTCTGTGGGGAAGGGCTGATGCACTGCGCAGCCATACCCAGTTCATAACCTGATTGTGAGGTAACGGCTTGCAGGCTGATGAGGTCGTGGTCGGCATTGGCGGTCATATCGCGCCAGTGCACCACGCCTTTGTTGGTCACATCACCATTTAGCCCACTCTCGACGACAATTTCCGGTGAGCCATCCACTGCCGTGATGGTGACACGCTGGCCTAGTACATGCACATCATGCAGGCTGGCGAAGCGCTCGAACACCAGCCGCACAACACAACCGCTGGCCGCACGGAACAGGACTTCGCGCCGCAGCAGGCCATGATCCAGGTGCAGGGTGCGGCGGTAGCCCAGAACAATTCCCTGCGGCGGACGCATGAAATCGGCATCGTCCACTTCGGTCACGAGGTAAAATGGTGTGCCATCAATCGTCATGCGCATATCGAGCCAGTCCGGGGCGTTGACGAGTTCCGGGACAAGCATCCCTGGCGCATGATTGTAGATGCCATGGATCAATGTCGCGGGCATATCCCCTGCGTAGCCTTCTTCAAAGCTGGCGCGGGTGCCGAGGTAGCCATTGCCGATGGTAAAAATGGTCTCGTAATAAAGTAATTTTTCAGGTTCAAAGGGAAACTCTCTTAAGTGCCACAGGCGTTTGGCGTTCATTCACATCCCATATCATTTAAAGAAAGTCCAGTTAAACGTTTAAGTTAGCGCAAGTTCATAAGAAATGCAACTTACTTATCATTATTTTGTACAAAAGATACAAGAGGAGAAACGTAAATCGTTATAGAAGGGGCAGGAACGCCGCGGACGCATAGGCACTGGCGACCACATCGCCAGGGGCGAATAACTGGCGAAAACCATGCAGCGCCTCGGCGCGAGTGACATCACCCAATTCTGGCATGAGGAACACCCGCGCGCCAAAATCACCCATTTCCTGCACCACCCACTCATACCGATAATAGGCCAGCGCGGCCCGGTCTAAAGGGGTGTCGCCATAGCCACGCAGGAAAAACGCCGCTTTGCCCTGCGGCACCGCATCGTCGCCGATGACGAACACCAGGTCACGCTCTCTGGGCGCGAAAACGATTTCATCCCAATCGACAATGAACAGTTGGTTGTCGGGAGTCAGCAGTATATTGGCGGTGTGAATATCGGCATGGCACAACACAAAATCGG
>JBGSXK010000420.1:0-9325 GCA_041751455.1 Anaerolineae bacterium | reverse complement strand
CTCGTGAAATCCCTTATGAGGGTACACCGGGGCTAAAAACATTATGGCCCGGCCTGTTTGCGGCGGCGTTTGTCTACCTGCTGCACGACTCAGAATAAATATGCGGGTGGATTTGCAGCGGGCGGATTTCGAACCCGCCCTTTACACTGATACATCTGCGCAGCACACTTTGTCTTACAGCGCCTGCGGGTGTGCATCCTCTACCAGATCAGCCGCCGCTGCATTGGCTTCCACCTGCGCCGGGTTCTTGCAACCGGGGATCACGCAGGTCACTGCCGGGTGTCTCAAACACCAGGCCAGCGCCCATGTAGCCATATCCACCCCTTGCGGCACTTCGTTCTGCTGGATGTCCGCGACCTCTTGCAGGCGGCGCTGCACCGTTTCCTTCTCATGACGAGAGCGTACATCCGTGCTGTCCTCGAAAGTATCGCCCGGCCTGTATTTGCCGCTCAGATAACCGCTTGCCAGCGGGACACGGGCCAGCACACCCAGGTCCTGTGCCTCGCATGAGGGGAAAACACGCTGCTCCGGGGTGCGATCCAGCCGGTTGTAAACCACCTGAATCACCGCTGCACCGACTTCGGCAGCTTTCGCGGTCTGGTAGAGGTTATCGTTGCTGCTGATCGAGATACCCAGATGCCGGACTTTCCCCGCCTCGACCTGCCTGCCTAGCATCGCCCACAGGTCATCATCATCGAATACCGTGTCGCTACCAGAGTGAAACTGGTATAGATCGACATAATCGGTTTGCAGGCTACGCAGCGAGTCTTCTAACTGCTGCTGGACTTCTGATGCCGACCAGTGATCGGTGCGCTCAAAACGGTTGTGGAATTTATGTCCAAACTTGGTGGCAATTACCCAACGGTCACGCTGGCCTTTGACAAAGCCGCCAACCAGTTGTTCTGACAGATGATCGCCATAACATTCCGCGGTATCGATCAGGTTAATGCCCAGTTCGCCTGCCCGGCTTAAGATGGCATCCGCTTCGGCCTGTATAAATTCCTGTCCCCATTCCCCACCAAACTGCCAGGCACCCACGCCGACTACTGAGACTTTTAAATCTGTCCTGCCTAATCTCCGGTATTTCATCTACAGCTCCCACATACATCCAAATGAATGCCGCAATTGTAACCGGAGTACAAGGCGATTAAAACTTTACGGGCATGGCAGTCATCCCATGTAGAAGAATACTATCGTTCCAGCTTAAGGCTGTGGCAGGCACGGCCAGTTCCAGGTGAGGCAGGCGGCGCACCAGGGTGTTGATGGCAATTATCCCTTCCAGCCTTGCCAGCGGCGCGCCCACACAATAATGAATGCCATTACCAAAAGCGATATGTCGGTTTGGGTCGCGTTGGATGTCGAAGCGGTTCGGGTCTGGAAACTCTGCCGGGTCACGGTTGGCCGCCACCAGCGCCGCCATCACCACATCCCCCGCCGCAATGTGCCGACCATCGAGGACGACATCTTCCAGTGCGTGCCGCCAGGTGGTCGTCTCCACCGGGCCGTTATAACGCAGCATTTCTTCAACTGCGCTTCGGATCATTGTCGGGTCAGTACGTAATGCCTCCAACTGATCCGGGTGTTGCAGCAGCGCCAGCACCCCATTGGCGATCAGGTTGACAGTAGTTTCGTGCCCGGCCACCAGCAGCAGGAAAATCATGCTGATAAGTTCCATATGATCCAGTTTATCCCCCTCCTCCTCGGCCTGAATCAGTCCGGTGAGCAGGTCGTCCTGCGGCTGTGTCTTGCGCTCGTCAATGAGATTGTTCATGTACATGACAAACTCGAAGGCCGCCATACGACCCGTCTCAAAGTCACCCCCGAAGACCAGCGCCTTTGTCCAGTCACGGAATTTGTCCTGATCTGCAACGGGTACGCCCAGCAGTTCCGCAATGACGGTAATAGGCAGCGGGAAACTGTAAGCACCTATCAGGTCCATCTCGCCCTGTCCATCTACCGTGTCCAGCAGATCATCGGCAATTTGCTGGATGCGTGGACGCAGGTTTTCTACCATACGTGGTGTGAAGGCTTTATGTACCAGCGCGCGCAGCCGGGTATGGTCGGGTGGGTCAAGGTTGAGCAGATGGCGGTCAATCGCAGCAAAGGCCGGATCGGGTTCGCCATCCCCACGCCATTCCTTCACTTTTTCCGGCGGCAGGTGTTTTTCAATCTGTTTGCCGAAACGCGCGTCTTTAAGAAAGCTTACACAATCGTCATAACGAGTGAGAAACCAGAAGTTCTTGCCTGAAATCGGGCCAATAGCGCGGTGTATCGGGTCTTCAAGCCTCATTTGCTCATAAAGAGCCTGCGGGTTGGCACGGGTTTCCTTTGCCCAGACCTCATATAAGCGGGTTTGTTGTACCATAATATGCTCCTGTACAGGGATCATTTAAGTCATATCGTGTATACGTTTCATTATGCTGTCAAGTTCTGCCACCTCACAACCGTGGTATTCGACACCGAACACCAAATTGCGTTACCTTATGGGGACAAAATCAGCCTGTGACCCTACCCTATAGAGGATTACCATGAAAATCATCACACTCAATCTGCGCCACAACAATGACCGCTGGGAGGAGCGTTTCCCGTTGGTGGTAGACGTGCTGGACGCGCAGCAGGCCGACATCATCGGGTTACAGGAAGTGTGGTTTCCAAACCGGCAGGCACAGATCATCGCCGATGCGTTAAATGCCCGCACGTCAGAGCATCCGTACAGCGTCTATGCTGAGCCGAAATGGGGCGTGGAAGCTGATGAAGGGGTAGCCATTCTTTCGCGCTTGCCTGTGCTGGAACACGCGCGCTTAGATCTGCCGGAGGGTCATCGTGTCGCGCAGCGGGTACTCGTAGAGGTGGAAGGCCATCCGGTGCATATCGCCAATACACACCTCCATCACCGCCCCTGGGAAAACGAAAGCATTCGCCTGCCACAGATGCGGGCGCTGATCGAATGGATAACAACGCGCGCGCCGGGCGGCTGGCTGCTGACCGGAGATATGAACGCGCAGCCAGAAAGCGAAACAATTGCTGTCGCGGGTAAACACCTGCGCTCCGCCTATTATGATGTGCATGGTGAGCATCCCTATACCTGCCCGACTCCCTTGGCTGAAGATTATCATACCCAGCCGCGCCGCCTGTGCATTGATTACATATTTTATGATCCGGGAGTCTTTGAAGTGTCTCATGCCGCAGTGATCGCCAACCAGCCGCACCCGCACGACTCTACACTTTATCCCTCCGATCATTTTGGCCTGGAAGCACAGTTCATCACCAAAATCAGGTAAGCTCGTATAAATTAGCTATGTGACCCCTCGAAGATCACCCTAGTGGCTCATATCATTTGAGAGATAAATGCTTTATGATTGTAATATAAGTGCAGGATTAATCTTTATTAGAAAGTGTTTGTCCTATGACCACCGCTTTGGGAAACGAAGTGCGGAACTTCAATATCATTCTGCTTAAAGGTAAACGCCAGATCTTCGAAACACTTTCCGATAAGCTTGGCGGGCAGCACGATGTGCTGCGTAAAAGAGGGTTATCGCTGCATCAGCACCTTCACTTCAATACCCGTAAGGGACGGGTTTCCCTTTACGTGTTTTCTCATAATAACGAACCACGCGGCCTGGACTCGGTGGAGGATGCTCACAAGCTGGCATGTCGGCTGGTGGGCGCACCGTTCGCGCCAGTGGTAGATTAACCCTTCGGCTTAATACCAGCAGCCTGAAACCTGTTTTAAACTGGTGCTATGGACATCAGCCTGTTAGCATGGAAGGCTGAAGCAGGAGCCAGCGTGAAAGGGGAGAGGAATGCTGCTGAAATACTTCTACGATACCCATCTGGCACAGGCCTCATATATGGTCGGTTGTGCCAGAAAAGGTGAAGCGCTGGTCATTGACCCGGCGCGGGAGATTACACCCTATTTACAAGCGGCGCAGGCCGACAACTTGCGCATTACCCAGGTTGCCGAAACTCATATCCATGCCGATTTCGTCAGTGGAAGCAGCGAACTGGCCGCCCACACTGGCGCGCATCTCTACTTAAGCGCGCTGGGTGGGCCGGACTGGTATTATAAATTTGAGCATATGCCCGTCCATTCAGGCGATCAGTGGCAGGTGGGCAATGTGCGTGTTGAGGCCATCCATACACCGGGGCATACCCCGGAGCATCTGACCTTTATGATTACGGATACCGCCGGTGCAGACCGACCTATCGGCCTGTTTACGGGCGATTTTGTGTTCGTGGGGGATGTAGGCAGGCCGGATTTACTGGAAACCGCCGTCGGCATCAGCGGGGCAAAGGAAGTAGGCGCACGCGCATTGTTCCATAGCCTGCAATGGCTGAAGTCGCTGTCGGATTATCTGCAAATCTGGCCGGGACATGGCGCAGGGAGCGCCTGTGGCAAGGCATTAGGCGCGCTGCCCTCCACCACGCTGGGTTATGAGAAGCTGTTTAACCCTGCCTTCCAGTTTGATGATGAAACGGCCTTCACACACTGGCTGCTGGAAGGCCAGCCGGAAGTCCCCCGTTATTTTGCACAGATGAAGTGCGTCAATAAAGCTGGCCCAGCGCTGCTGCGTGAGCTTACAGCCCCTAAACAGCTTGACCGGGATACGCTGGAGCGTCTGCTGGCCGAAGATGCGCTGGTGAGCGACCTGCGCGACCAGGATGCTTTTGCCCAGGCATATGTACCGGGGACGGTCAGTGTGCCCACCAGCAGCCAGAAATTCACCACCTATATCGGCTGGTTTGTCGATTATCAGAAGCCACTGTATGTCATTCTCCCCGAAGAAGATGCCCTGGCGGAAATCTTAAGCGCACTGCGGGCGATTGGTATTGATGATGTGCCGGGTTATTTCCTGCCCGGCGTAGTGGCGCAAACCACAACCGCGTGCCTGCCACAGATCAACGCGGGCGAATTGGCTGCACGGATGGCAGATAACGGGCTGATGGTGCTGGATGTGCGCGGGCGCAGCGAGTATGACGAAAAACATATTGTTGGCGCGCTGCATATCCCGCTCGGTGATATCCCCCAGCGCCTGAACGACATCCCTCGTGATCGCACGCTGGTGACACAGTGTTCCAGCGGCTATCGTTCCCAGATCGCCGCCAGTCTGCTGCGCAGATATGGCTATGAGGATGTGCTGACGCTCAATGACGACGAGGAGAACTGGGCCCAGCTACTGCCCACAGAAAACTGACCACACTACTGCCTGAACCCCTTTATACGATATGTTATACTCTGTTGCTCAGTCAATGAGTAATGGAGTTGGTGATGTTGTCCAGACGTGATTGGCTTTTGCTTTTTAGCGCCGGGCTGGTATTGAGCCTGGGCGCAACACTGATGTTCAGCAGCGGCCTGGAGATCTCCGCACAGCAGGCCACCCCCCTGCCAGAGACCAGCGCCCTGCCTGTGATTCAGGAATACGCTGTGCCGCCGGGAACCCGTCCCCACGATATTGCGCCCGCACCGGATGGCACTATCTGGTACACCGCACAGCGCACAGGCCAGTTAGGACGGCTCGACCCGGAAACAGGTGAGTTCCATGAAATCCCGCTGGGCAGTGGCTCTGCGCCGCATGGCGTGATTGTTGGGCCGGATGGTGCGCCCTGGATTACCGACGGCGGCCTGAATGCTATTGTCCGGGTAGACCCGGAGACCGAAGCGGTAGAGGTGTTTCCGCTGCCGGATCGCTCGTTTTATGCCAACCTGAATACGGCCGCTTTTGATAATGATGGCATCCTGTGGTTCACCGGGCAGAGCGGCCTTTATGGAAGCCTGGACCCCGAAACAGGCGCGATGCAAGTCTTTAACACGCCACGTGGCCCCTATGGCATTACGGGTACGGCACAGGGTGATATTTATTATGCTTCGCTGGCAGGCAGTCACATCGCGCGTGTGGATACCGAAACCGGCGAGGCTAAAATCCTGGAACCGCCGACAGCCGGACAGGGCGCGCGCCGTGTGTGGGCAGACTCGCAGGATCGCATCTGGGTAAGCGAGTGGAACAGTGGGCAGGTCAGTGTTTACGATCCCGTGGCAGGCGACTGGCAGGCGTGGATGCTGCCCGGCGACCAGCCCAGAGCCTATGCGGTCTATGTGGACGACTGCGATCATGTCTGGTTGAGCGACTTTGGCGCGAATGCGTTGGTACGCTTTGAGCCGGAAACCGAAGCCTTCACGGTGTTTGAACTGCCCTCGCCCAACGCCGCTGTACGCCAGATTCTCGGCAGGCCGGGCGAAATCTGGGGCGCGGAGTCCGCCGTGGATAAACTGGTGGTTGTTCGTGTAGGATGCGAGTAAGCCCGTGCGTCTGCGGTCAGATTACGACTGCGGATAATCCAGCAAAACCAGCCTGGCCTGTACAGGCAGGTGGTCAGAGCCTATCGGCGGACCGACCTCAGCATGGAGCGCGTGAAAGTGGTCACTGTGCCAGATGTAATCCAGGCGCAGCAGCGGCGGAATAAACCCGGCCATGCAATTCATGATTATATGATGAGAAACGAAGCAGAAGGCAGCAGGTAATGAGTGATTACAATCCCTCAAACTACGAGCAGAAGTTACAGGAATCCCGCCAAATCTGGGATGCCGAAGCCGCTTCATTTGATAACCATCCCGATCATGGACTGCATGACCCTGTAATCCTTGCTGCATGGACAAGACTCCTCACAACTTTCCTTCCGCCGAGTAAAGGGGCGCTGCTGGATCTAGGCTGTGGAACCGGATCACTCAGTGTCGTGCTTGCCGGGCTTGGATGGGAAGTGACCGGGATCGACTTATCGCCCGAAATGATTGCCCTGGCAGAAGCCAAAGCATGGGCTGCCAGCCACCCTATTAAATTTCTCCTCATGGATGCCGCATTTCCACAGCTTCCACCTCACCAGTTTGATGTGATTATTTGCCGGCACCTGCTGTGGACACTGTCGGAGCCTGATCAGGTGCTTCAGCGGTGGGCTGGCCTGCTCAGGCCGGGAGGACGCCTGCTCCTGATTGAAGGTTATTGGTATACGGATGCAGGACTCCATGCTCAGGAAATCATGGATGCGCTTCCCGCCTCACTCACTAACATTTCAATCCATGATCTGAGCAGTCAGGCGGAGTTATGGGGCAGCATGGTGAATGACGAACGCTACGCTATCACGGCTGAACTTGCATCATAAAATCAGCATTCAAGTGAAATGAGTATCCAAAACGGGTATATTATAGGTCAGAAAGGGTCATCATTGATAAGATAGGAACAACTATGCCTGAATTTATGCCCGGCTTGCGCCTGGGCGAGTTATTTTACCATGAGGCTGTCCGGCCTGTGCTGGACAGTGATTTCCCCAATCTGCCGTACAGCGCGGCCTTAATCGGCAGCGGATCGGAAATCCTGGGCTTCGATACTGAAATGTCCACCGATCATCACTGGGGGCCGCGTGTGATGCTGTTTCTCACGCCCAACGATCACGCGCGGTATGCAGAGGTGATCCGCGAAAGGCTGCGCCATACCCTGCCCCACAGCTTCTACGGCTACCCGACCAACTTTGGCGAACCGGATGCCATCGGTGTGCAGTTGATGCAGCCAAGCAGCAGCGGCGCGATCAATCATCGGGTGGATGTATACACTCTTGACCGCTTTGTACAGGGCTGCCTGCATTTCGACCTTGCCGACGAACTCACCCCCGCCGACTGGCTCACCTTTCCTGAGCAGCGCCTGCTCACCCTGACAGGCGGCGCAGTCTATCAGGATGCGGTCGGCCTGGAGGCGGTACGCCAGCGGTTTGCGTACTATCCGCATGAAGTCTGGCTGTACCTGCTGGCGGCGGCCTGGACACGCATCGGCCAGGAGGAACACCTGATGCCGCGCGCAGGTTATATGGGCGACGAACTCGGCTCGGCGTTAATCGGGTCGCGGCTGGTACGTGATGTCATGCGCCTGGGTTTTCTTATGGAGCGCCAGTATGCGCCCTATCCCAAGTGGTTTGGTAGTGCCTTTGCCCGGCTGGACTGTGCGGCGGCCTTAACCCCGTATCTGTGGGCGGCGCAGCGGGCGGAAAGCTGGCAGGAGCGTGAACGGCAGCTTGGCATGGCCAATGAACAGTTGGCGCGGATGCACAATGCACTCGGCATTACGGAGCCTGTGCCAGAGGCAGTATCGAGCTTTCATGGCCGCCCGTTTAATGTCATCCACGCCGGGGACATCGCGGGCAAAATCGCAGACCGCATCAGCGACCCGGCGCTGCGCCACATCATCGAGGCACATCAGGGGCGTTTTATCGGCAGCGTTAACCTGATAAGCGACAATACCGACGTGCTGGAAGACGCACGCCATCGGCTCAGACTGAAGCAGTTCTACGAATAGGTGGGCTGGCTGAAGATGGGGGCAGGCACAAACACCCGCCCCGGAAGGTTCTATTCATGCACCGTAACGGTTTTCGGATCAATGATGCCCACTGGCGAACCCTTCTGAATCGCCAGCTTGACCTCGCCAATCGCACGAGTGACTTCAATACCACGCGGGCAGGCCGGGGTACAGTTGAAGATCGTGCGGCAGCGCCACACCCCATTGGGTTCGGCCAGTTCCTGCAGGCGTTGTTCCGCCGCCTGATCACGGCTGTCAAAGATAAAACGATGCGCCTGCACGATCGACGCTGGCCCCACATACTGCCCATTGGCCCAGAAGCTGGGGCAGGAGGTAGTGCAGGCCGCACACAGGATGCAGTTGGTGGTGTTATCGTAGATAGCCCGGTCATCCGGCGTTTGCAGCCGCTCACGGCCATCGGCGGGCACGGGGTCATTATTGACAAAGTAGGGCATGACCGCACGGTAATGGGCGAAAAACGGCTCCATATCCACGATCAGGTCTTTCAGCACAGGCAGCCCCAGAATCGGCTCAACCTGAATTTTCTCACCCACATCGCGGATCAGCAGTTTGCAGGCCAGCGCGTTGCGTCCGTTAATGCGCATGGCATCAGAACCGCAGATGCCGCTGGAGCAGGAGCGGCGGAAGGCCAGTGTGCCATCCTGCTCCCATTTCACGCGATGCAGCATCTCCAGCACACGGTCGGTCGGCTCCACATCACGCAGCGTAAATTCCTGCCAGTAGGGTTTGTTTTTATCGGAATTTTCCGGGTTATAGCGTCTGATTCTAAACGTAACTTCCATCAGGTCTCCTCTAAAATCGCCGTTTACAGGGCAGGTTTGCGACCTACCCCACTTAATTGTCCTTCACTTAGCAAAACGGGAAAAGTGTACCCTTTTACTAAAATCTGACTGTTGATCCCTTAAGGTGAGCTGCGTTAATAGGCCCGTTCTTTAGGCAGGAAACGTTCGTCTTCTTCTGCCAGA